>NZ_ONDD01000044.1:11687-44460 GCF_900316465.1 uncultured Fibrobacter sp.
TTGTTGCAAATCTGAATTTTGCACATTTTTGGAGACTCGGATGGCTGAAAACGAACAGCAGACGATCGTGGTCGGTGCACAAGATCACTCGGCCAATAATACTATAACCCTGCTTGAAGCCCTGTTTATTCTTTGGAAAAGGCGCTATACCCTGTGCATGTTCCTGGCTGCGGGTGCCATTATTGGACTTGTAATTGGCCAGTGGATTCGTCCTCAGTTTACAAGCGATGCCTTGTTGCAAATCGACGTGAAGGGTAACAAGGCGGCAAACCGTGCTATGGGTGAAATGGGTGCTATTTTGGATGTCTCGAGCCCGGCTGATGCTGAAATTGAACTGATCAAGAGCCGTCTGGTTTTGAACTATGTGGTGGCCGAAGAACATTTGAATTATTCGGCAACGCCGACCAGTGCTTTGAACCGCTTGCTGCACCGCGAAGGCCGCATGGATCTTGACTATCTGTTTATTCCGGAAATGGCCCGCTCTGAAAAGTGGACGGCCGTAGTTACCGGCGACGATACTTACGCGGTTTACAACGAAGACGAAACCAAGCTGATTGAAGGCAAGGTGGGTGCTTTGCTTAAGGTCTTGTATGCTGGCGATACATTGCAGATTCGCGTGAGCCGCATGCGTGCAAGCGTTGGCGAAGAATTCAGAATAAGCCTTTCGAACCCGTTGATTGCCGTGCGCAGACTTGCCTCTGGCCTCAAGGTGGCCGAAAAGGGTAAGCAGACCGGCGTGATTGGTGTGTCCTACTCGCATCGCTATGCTGACCGTGCTGCTTCGATTCTCAATACGATTGCAAACACCTACGTGCGCCAAAATGTTGAAATGCGCAGCGCCGAAGCTGAAAAGACCTTGGAATTCCTGGAATCCCAGTTGCCCGGCGTGAAGGCAAAACTCGACAGCTCCGAAAGAATTTTGTCTGACTATCGCCACAGCATTGGTTCAGTGGACATGACCGGTGAAACTCAGGCTCACTTGAATAAGGAAGTGGACCTGCAGCGCCAGTTGCTCCATTTGGAACAGGAACGTCAGCAGGCAACGCGCTTGTTTAAAGAAGAACATCCCTCGGTGCAGACGATTGTAAAACAGCAGAATCGTCTGCGTGGCGAACTCGCTCGACTCAAGAAGAGCGCCGAATCGATGCCGGCTACCCAGCAAGAAATGGTTCGCCTGCAAGAAGACGTTTCGGTGAATAACGCCCAGTATACGGCAATGCTCAACAATATCCAGCAGTTGCGCGTGGTGCGTGCCGGTGAAGTTGGTAATGTGCGCGTGGTGGACTTCGCCCAGATTGAACCAATCCAGAGCAAGCCGAAAAAGTTCAACATCCTTATTTGCTCGATGGCCGCCTCCTTTATGGTGGGTGTGCTGCTTGTGTTCTTGCTGCGCATGATGCGTAATGGCGTGCGTAGCTCGCAGGAACTGGAACATGCTACCGACATAAGCGTGTTTGCTAAGATTCCGGAATCGAAGAATAGACTTTTGCATGATAAGCGCCATAAGTTGACCTTGGTCGAAGCTTCTCCGAATGACCAGGCTAGCGAAGCTTTCCGCACCTTGCAGACTGCGGTGGATTTCTCGCTTTCCGAAGGCCAGAAGGTGGTCATGATTTGCGGTTTGTTGCCCGGTGTGGGTAAGTCTTTTGTGTCCAAGAACTTGGCTGCCATTTACGCGATGAACGGCAAACGAGTGTTGCTGGTTGATGCCGATATGCGTAAGGGTGTAATCCGTAGCTCCAAGTATCTTGGCCTTACCGAAGTTCTTTCGGGTAAGATTCCTTGGCGTGAAACGGTGGCCGAATCCCGCTGTCAGAACCTGTTCGTGATGGGTTGCGGTAAGCGCTTGATGTCGCCGAGCGAACTGTTGCGCCATGATTTGTTCAAGAACCTGCTTGAAGAAATGAAGTCAGAATATGACATGATTTTGGTGGATACCCCGCCGGTAAGCATGGTGACCGATGCTGAATTGATTTTCCCGCTGGTTGACTTTGCCTTGATGGTGGTGCACTACGGTGCTGACTCTATTGCCCAAATTAAGGAAAATATGGCGAACCTGCGTCGCTATGCCGACAAACCCTGCGCATTCGTGATGAACCATTGCGAATACGAACCTGGCCACTATTATGGCTATGGATACTACGGAAAAGGGTACTACGGTAAGGGATATTTCAGTAAATCTTAAGAATTTGTTATATTTGTGACATTAATCACGTTACCGAAGAAGGAAACAACTCATGAAAAAAATACTTGGGACAGCTCTACTGGCAGCTGGAATCAGCTTTGCCCAGATAGGCATGGAGGGCGGCACTGACGGTCTCCATCAGACTAACGCCAAGACCCTTGGTCAATGGAAATTCGCCGTAGGTACCGGTGGTAACATTGCCATTGATGGTTGGGCTCTTTCCCGCGGTGGTAAGTACAACCATAACGGTAAGGACTATACCTTCAACTATTGGGACTACACTCAGGCCGGTAACTTCTTCGTGAACGCAGGTCTTACGAACTGGATGGACGTTGGTGTTAGCCTGCCGGTTTACTACGAACACGCAAACTCTAATGGTCCTTCCGGTGCAACGAACCAGTGGGGCACCAGCCGCGGTGACTTGAATGTCTGGTCCAAGATCAGACTCCCGCTCGATACCAATAAGTGGTACGGCTTTGCAGCCATGCTCAACATGTATATCCCGACGGGTGAAACCAATGCCGGTGTGCGTCCTCGCCACGCTTGGTACTTGAATAGCAATGGCTATACTCAGCCTTATACAGCTGATGACTGGGCCTTCGGTCTCGGTTTGGTCGGTACCGCTGACCTCACCAAGCTCAGCAATCCGAAGCCCTGGCGCTTCAACTTGTTTGCCCAGTACGTTTACCCGCTCGACTTGGACGAAACCCAGGTGCTCGTTTACAGCGCTGGCGTGAACTGGCTCCCGAAGTCCTGGCTGGATGTGTTCTTGGAATACTCCGGCGAAGCTCGCTTGGAAACCAAGGGCATGTACAAGTTCGAACCGTCTGAAGATCCTATGATTATCACTCCGGGTCTTCGTTTCCACTTGCCGTACAACATCGACTTCGCTATGGGACTTGAAGTGGCAGTCCGCGCCTTCAAGAACCCGTTCTACGACGGCGAAGAAGAAATGAAGGGCTGCGAAGATCGCGTCATCAAGTTCAACGGCGAAGATGGTTCTCACGTCGAATACTGCTACGCTCCGACTCCGCTCGTTGCCGGTGCAGCTCTCCTCACTTGGTACTTCGGTGCCGACATGTGGCGTGATACCGATGGCGACGGCGTGAACAACGATACCGACAAGTGCCCGCATACCAAGAAGGGTATTAAGGTTGATGCCGAAGGTTGCCCGCTTGATACCGACAAGGATGGCGTGGTTGATTCTTACGACAAGTGCCCGAACACTCCGGAAGGCGTCTCTGTGAATACCGACGGTTGCGCTGACAAGGATTCTGTGGTTATGAACGGCGACAATGATCAGGTGGATTCCGCTGCTCTGACCGCTGCCGAACGCGCTCGTCTCGATTCTCTGAACCGTGTTGATAGCGACAAGGACGGCATCCCCGACATTAACGACAAGTGCCCGAATACTCCGGAAGGCATTGTGGTTGACTCTGTGGGTTGCATGCTTGACTTCGACGTCGACGGCGTTCCTGATAACAAGGACAAGTGCCCGAATACTCCGGAAGGCATTAGCGTTGATAGCACTGGTTGCCCGATGGACTTCGACCATGACGGCGTGCCCGACAATAAGGACAAGTGCCCGAATACGGCTATGGGTGTGACTGTTGATTCTACTGGTTGCGCAGCCGATAGCGACAACGATGGCGTTGCCGATGGCCAGGACAAGTGCCCGGGTACCGTTGCCGGCATGCCGGTTGACTCTGTGGGTTGCGTGCTCGATGGCGACAAGGACGGCGTTCCTGATCCCAAGGACAAGTGCCCGAACACCCTCGAAGGCATTGCCGTTGACACTGTGGGTTGCGCCGTGAACAAGAAGGAAAACCTGGACGAACTCAAGAAGGGTATCCAGTTCCAGACCGGTTCTGCCAAGCTCACCAAGAAGAGCTTCACCACCTTGAACGACATCGCTAACCTGATGCGCAAGGTGAAGTCTGCCAACCTCGAAGTGCAGGGCCATACCGACAATACCGGTTCCGAAGCCACCAACCAGAAGCTCTCTGAAAAGCGTGCCAAGGCTGTGGTTGACCACTTGAAGAAGAAGGGTATCGAAGGTGACCGCCTGCGTGCTATCGGTTACGGCTCTGAAATGCCGATCGCCGATAACGAAACGAAGGAAGGCCGCGAACAGAACCGCCGCGTGGAACTCGTTCCGTTCGAAAAGTAATTCGTTGAATTATACAGGGGTCGGCCATTAAGGCCGACCCGTTTTTTTTACCCTTGCTTCTTAATTGTCATCCCGGCTTGCCAATAGCCACTTGCAGCTTCGCTGCTTAGTGGATATGGTCCTCGGAACGGGGAAGCCGGGATCTCCTCTTGGATCCTGAATATGAAGCACTTGATTATTTGCATCCTACTTCTCGCTTCTATCGCCTGGTCACAGTCTGTCGTGGGTTCCGAGCATAATCGCAATCTGCGCCAGTTGGATTACCTCCCGATGTTGATGGACTACCACCGCCAGACGGTAGGCGAGTCTCGTCAGTTCTTTACATACCCGCGTCGTAATTATGACTTTATCAAAAATTTTGCAGATAAAGAAAGTAATGCGCTGGTGTACTATGCAGATTCTTTAGGCTCGGGTAAAGACGCTCACCGTTTTGCGATTGCCGCTTCGCCTGTGGTGGGACTTGATTACCGTGGGGGAGAAGCCTTAGGCGATACCATTTGGCCGGGAATTGATGGCGGCCTCTATCTGCGTGGCTATGCGGATTCGCTTGATTTTGATTTGGACGCCCGCATTTATGCTGAACAGCATTCGGCAAAAAAGCCCAAGAGCTTTGATGGTGAAGTATTCGACGTGCAAACCGAAGATGGTAACGCTGGTGCCGATTACGTGAGCTATGCCCGCTACCGTGCGCACTTGGGACTGAACTATGCTTGGGCGCGAATTTCTTTGGCTCGCGACGTGTTGCATTGGGGCCCTGGCTATTACAACAACTTGGCCTTTAACCAGTTTGCGCTCCCGTACAACATGCTCAACTTGGACTTTACCTTTGGTCCGCTGCGCGTGTTTAGCGTGTACGCCGACTTGCGCGTGAATAGTTGGAGCTACAGCAAAGACAACTTGAATGACCGCAACCTGTATGCTCACCGTTATGAACTTGCCTTGGGAAACTTGACTGTAGGAATGAGTGAACTGCAGGTGCTTTATAACGAAAACAAACCCTGGCTCTTTGTGCCGGTGGTGCCGCTGTTTATCGAGAAGGGTAATTACACCGAACGCGTGAACAATGGTGCGCTAGCCTTCGATTTGAACTATCGCTTGTTTAATGCAGTGCGCGTGTATGGTGAGTTCTTCTTGGACGACATGGAATCACCCATGGCTGTGTACGAAAACAAGTACAGCAACAACCGCTGGGCTGGCATGCTGGGTATGCAGGCTGGTCATGACTTTAACCTGAACGGCCATGCGCTGCAAGTGGGTACGATTGCTGAAATTGCCCGTGTAGAACCGTACACCTACTGCCATTACGATACCGCTCGTTCGCAAATGGCGCATTTGGGCATGCCGTTAGGGAACCCGAACGGCCCCAATAGCTTGGCTGTCGATTGGACCGTATATGGTAATCTTGGCTTGAGTGGACTTTCTAGCGTATTCGTGGGGCTCCATAACAAGTGGTTGTGGAAGGGAACCGATGCCGGAAGCAGTATCGATGACCCGTACAAGACAGTGCAGAAGAAGTTTGTTCACAATGCTCCACTCCACTATTCTTTAATTCCCGCAGTGAGTTACAGGGGAAATCACGTGGCATTCATGGGCGAATACGGCTTTTTTGACGATAAATACATGAATGTACGCGTTGTCTTTATGTTGTAATGTAAGATTATTTTATATTTGGGGCGACACATAGGGGCATGATAATGTTAAGCGAAAAAGTCAAGAATCTCTTTAATAGCTTTAGATTGCGTAAGCGCGTGCTTGCAGCGACTGATGGGTTTATCGTTGTTGCAGCGGCGCTTTTTGCCAATTGGCCTTTGCCCCTTGTTGCAGAGCGAATCAATCGTCCTGAACTTTTAATTATTTCTGTTACTTGTGTTTTCGGATGCTTTGCGGGCTTGCTCTTTTTTGGAGCCTACAACAAGCTTTGGCGCTATTTTAGCAAGCGAGACTACCTGAGCTGCATCAAGGGCGTTGTGGGCGGTATGGTGATCGCTTACGGCTTTGTGTACCTGTTCCAGCGTCAGATCTTTGTGGAATTTGCAGTACTCCATACTTTGGTGACCCTTTTTGGCGTGTGTGCCTTCCGTTACATGTTCCGCGGCACATTTGTGTCTTTGGTGCGTACGGGTTACAAAGAAGCCAGCTTAGCCAACAAGACCCGCACCATGATTGTAGGTGCCGGTTCTGCCGCCCAGATGTTAATCAAGGAAATCCGCAACAATCAGGCCGACGAAGAAGAAGGTTTAAAATCCAGTGCCGCAACGCACTTGAATCCGGTATGCCTGGTAGACGATGACCGCTATAAGATTGGCAAAATGTTTGAAGGCGTGCTGGTGGCAGGCTCCACGACCGATATTCCGAAGATTGTCAAGGAAGAACGCATCGAACAGATTATTCTTGCCATTCCGAGCTGCCCGCCCAAGGACCGCCAGACGATTCTGGATATTTGCGGTAAAACGGGTATCCCTGTAAAGGTGTTGCCTTTTATCGGCAGTCTTTTGGATACCTCTAGCATTGGTGATGGAACCACCAGCTACGTGAACCAGATTCGCGATATTAACGTGGAAGACTTGTTGGGCCGTGATCCGATTCGTTTTGATAACAAGGATATCCGTGCTTTTATCGAAGGCAAGGTCTGCATGGTTTCGGGCGGCGGGGGCTCTATCGGTTCTGAACTGGTGCGCCAGATTGCCAAGTATAACCCGGCCCAGGTGATTATCGTGGATATTTACGAAAACAATGCCTACGACATTCAGCAGGAACTGCGCATGGAATACGGCGACAAGCTGAATTTGGTGACGCTGATTGCCTCGGTGCGTGACTACTTCCGCATGAACCAGATTTTCAAGAAGTACAAACCGCAGGTGGTGTTCCATGCGGCAGCCCATAAGCATGTGCCGCTCATGGAAAATAACCCCATGGAAGCAATCAAGAACAATGTGATTGGTACGTTTAACATGGGTACGCTCGCGGTGCTGAACGGCGTGAAGAAGTTCGTGATGATCAGTACTGACAAGGCGGTGAACCCCACGAACGTGATGGGTGCATCTAAGCGCTGCTGCGAAATGATTGTGCAGTTCCTGGCTCAGCAGAAGAGTGGCGAAACGGAATTCGTGACGACTCGCTTTGGTAATGTGCTGGGCTCGAACGGTTCCGTGATTCCTCTGTTTAAACGCCAAATTGAACAGGGCAAGCCGGTGACGGTGACGCATCCGGATATCATTCGTTACTTCATGACCATTCCAGAAGCGGTGAGCTTGGTGCTTGAAGCGGCCTCTATTGCCCATGGCGGCGAAATCTTTGTGCTTGATATGGGACACCCTGTAAAGATTGTGACACTGGCTGAAAACTTGATTCGTATGTACGGCAAGGTGCCTTACAAGGATGTGGAAATCAAGTTTACGGGACTTCGTCCGGGCGAAAAGCTTATGGAAGAATTGTTGATGAGCGAAGAAGGCCTGCAGAAGACCAAGAACAAGTTGATTTACATCGGTAAGCAGATTGAAATCGACATGGACAAGTTCATTAACCAGCTGTGGAATTTGAAGAACGCAGCGAGTGCCAATAACGATCAGATGGCTATCAAGGCTCTGCACGAAATTGTGCCGACCTTTACGACTCCTGAAGAATTCAACCGCACCGTGAAAATGCCAGCGGTGTAATCCCGCTTGTCATTCCGAGCTTTGTCCCGGAATCTCCTTTGATGCCTGCTAAAAAGCGTTTGCAGAGTGCTGTCTGCTCGCGCCCTGTTGTCGCGACCCAGTTTTATCCTGCATGTGTTAATGAGATGCCGATGCTGACCTTCGTCAGCATGACTTAGAACTGGAAGTAGATGAACGGGCAGGAGTCTGCGCTCATGAACTGGTAAATCACGAAGATGATGAACGCGGTGCTTGCGACCATGAGGGGGAGCGGCTGCGAAGCGAACATGATGCGGTAGCGGCTCTTGACCTTCTTGGGAATCCAGTGAATGAGCATGCCTGCGATGAACACGAGGATGATGTTGATGTGTTCCCAGGCGATGGTGCTAAGCGTGCCCCATTTCCAGGCGCAACCCATTTGCTGAACCATGTTCTTGGCGGTGTTCCAGGCGACTTCGTTGGCTTCGGCGGGGTCTAGGTTCGAGCCTGCGCGGAAGAAGAGTCGCGTGAACGTGATGAACACGAAGGTAAGCGATACGTTCCAAGCCACATAAATCCAGTGGTAGGATTTGTCGCTGAACAGGCGGAAAACCCATACAATATACAAGCCGAGGAAGAGAACGCCAAAGTAAGCGGCGGTAATTGCGAAGATGGCTGTACTGGTCTGCTTAAAGACAATAGCGCTTACGGCGAACAGCACGAATGCGGTAATGGTGCGGAACTTGAGGCTGCGCTTGCTCCAGATTTTGTTGAATACTTGGCCAAAGCCGTTCAAACCGCCCCAAATAATGAAGTTCCAGCTGGCACCATGCCACCAACCGCCCACAATTTGGGTGGCCATGGCGTTCATGTTGGTGGTAATGAACTTGCGCGATTCGGGCCTAAAGTAAGCGACAACAGAAATGTAGATGAACAAGAGGGCGAGCATGACGCCCACGAGCACGCTGCCCGAAAGCATGATGGCCACAAGGCTCAGGAACGCCATCCAGAAGTAGGTGCCGACGGTGGCGTTGCGGTTACCGCCCAGGGGAATGTACAGGTAGTCGCGCCACCAGCTAGAAAGCGAGATGTGCCAACGACGCCAGAATTCGGTGGGGCTGAGTGCTTTGTAAGGGCTGTTGAAGTTCTGCGGCAGGCGGAAACCCATGAGGAGTGCCACGCCAATGGCGATGTCGGTATAGCCGGAGAAGTCGGCGTAAACTTGCAGCGAGTATGCAAAGAGCGCAATCAGGTTTTCGAGGCCGGTAAAGAGCAGGGGAGTGTCGAAAACGCGGTCCACAAAGTTGGTGGCCAGGTAGTCGCTCAAGATGATTTTTTTGGCGAGGCCGTTCAGAATCCAGAACACGGCAATGCCAAAGGTTCGGCGCGGCAAGAAATACTTGCGGTAAAGCTGCGGTACGAATTTGTCGGCGCGCACAATCGGGCCTGCCACCAGCTGTGGGAAGAAGGTGAGGTAGAAACCGAAATTCAGGATGTTGTCGACGGCCTTGATTTTACCGCGGTAAATGTCAATGCAGTAGCTCATGGCCTGGAACGTAAAGAACGAAATGCCTACCGGCAAAATGATGGTGTCTACCAGCGAATGCGTGCCGAACATCTTGTTGCTTGCGGCGGCGAAGAAGTTGTACACGTGCAGTTCGATACCGGTAAAGTCGTAGAGGGCATCCAAGAAGAAGTAAGAATATTTATAGTAGCACAGAACGAGCAGGTCGATGATGACCACGATGATCATCCAAAGCTTCTTTTTCCACTGCTCCTCGGCTTTTTCAATCCACTTGCCGATAAAGAAGTTCGCGACCACGCAGAAAATAAGGATGCAAACGTAGCTGCCGCTCGTTTTGTAGTAGAAGAACATGCTCGTCGCAAACAAGAAGGCGTTGCGCAGCAGAATGCGGTTCTTGATCAGGGTGAGGGCCGCAAATACAAAGGCGAAAAATCCCCAGAAATAGAACTGCGTAAACAGCAGCGGACTGTTCGGGTCAAACGCAAAGGTTCGAGTGAGGAATGGAATGACGTAGTCGAGCATAAGGGGGTCGGTTATTTCACTTCAGACTTGGTTTGTGCAGGGAGGTTTGCGATGTGTTCTTGATAGCTATTTATGATTGCTTTGTAGAACAGATCGCCAAGGAGGTTGTAGCCCGAAAGCTTGAAGTGCACCTTGTCGGCTTTGGCGAGGTCGGCTTTTTCCCACTTGGACATGGAGCCGAGGCCGCCCATAATGCCGAACTTGTCCCAAACGCCGGCCTTGTGCTTCTCGGCCAGAGCAAAGAATGCCTTGCGGGCGACGTCACCGTTCGGGTGCTGCACGAAGCGTTTTTTCTTGACTTTGCGATACATATCGTTGTTCGTCTCGAAAATAATTGCCACATTCGGGTTGACCTTCTTGATGCGAGCAATGAGCTTGTCGTAATCGTCTTTGAACTGCTTGTCGTTAAAGCGTTCCACGTTTGCGTCGTTAATGCCGATTGCAAAAATCACGAGGTCGGGCTTGTAGAAAGAAAGTTCTTTTTCGAATCTCGGGCAGACTTCTTCAAAATAGTCGTGCACCTTCGCACCGTTAATGCCGACACCTGTGTAGGTAATGCCGGGAGCATCTGTCTCGGTGAGAATGCCGGTGAGCGTAAAGCGCGGACGTGCGTTCTTTTTGACGGAATCGGGTACGGCGACTTGTTCAATGCAATGCTCATTGGCGTAATTGGTGGCGTCGATTTCGCCCTCGGCGTAGTTGACAGCGGGCTTGTTCAATTTTTCGGCGCAGCTGCGAGATTTGTTCTTTGCCTCTTCGCGGCGCAGGCATGCCGTATCGAGCACATCGCATTCACCTTGGAACATGGAATCGCGTGCGACTTCGGGCAAGGCGACATTGTTCGGAATCTTGGCCGGAATCACGTTGGAATCTTTCTTGTTCTGGGCGGTGTCGCCGGTAGCCTTCTTGACGGAATCTTCTTTGGCGCGGGCGATAGAATCTTGGAATAGCGAGTCGGTAATGAACTTCGCAATTTCGGCTTGCTTCAAGGAATCAATCCAGCGGAAAGCGATTTGAATGGTGTCAATCGGGCGCGGGCTTGTAAACACGTAGCTTTGGCTTGCGGAATCGAGAATACCGTAAATATCGGTCGAATCAACGCGCAATACGGGAACCACATCGTTGTTGTCGCTGTAACCAAAAAGTCTGAGTTTGGTTTCGCCCCAAATCGGGGTAGAGTTGTACTTGTCAAGGAGCAGTGTGATTTCAGAACGCGGATCGCTGGTGCTCACGGCAATACCAAGCAAGCCGAGCGGCTTCTTGATTTCGCGTTGCACGTTCTTGTTCATGTCCCAAATGCCTTTGTAGGCGCTGGCATAGCTTGCAGGCGTGTTGGTACGTGCTGCAGAATAAGGAAATACGAATCCGCGGCCGGCAGAGGCTCCCGGGTATTCCTTAATGAGGTGCTCGCGGATTCGGCCCGAAATCACGTCGGCTTGCAAGTGCGAACCGCCCACGTGCAGAATGCGAACCTGCCCGCGATTTTCAAACACGAGCGTGTCCAACTTGTTAAAGAAGGTGTTGAACGAGGCGTTTCCCTTGGGGAACTTGATCACGTTCTGCGTGGTGTCGATAAAGTCGTAGCGCGAAAGGTCTATGTGGTAGCTGCCCGGCGCAGTTGATGCGTCTTTAGCCAAAACATTTTGCGCAAAAACAGAAAGTGCGATGAACGCAAAGGTCCGGAGTACGCGTGTCATTTCTTTTTCGCTCCTTTCATTTCAGTTTTCTTTGTCGCCGGATTTTTATTCGCCTGAATTTTAGCAGGGGCCGGAGCTTGTTTGGCTACGGGTTTTGCGGTAGGCTTTGCGGCTGGTCTCGCGGCCGGTGCCGGAGCAGGCTTTGCAACTGGTTTTGCTGCTGGCTTCGGTGTGGGGGCGGGTGCCGCCTTCTTAACTGGCTTGGCGGCGGGCTTGGGTTTGGCGACAGGCTTGGGAGCAGGCTTGTTTTCGGCGCTCCACTGGTGCAGTTCTTTTAATTTTTCGTCGCTAATGTTGTGACGGTCGCGGAACTTGAAGTAGTCGTAATGCATGCGGAGGGCGGCGCAGAACAAGTCGCCCATGTAGGCAGCACCACGGCGAGTAAAGTGAATGTGGTCGGTAAAGCCGAGGGCGGGTTCCTTGTTGACCCACTTGATCATGGCTCCGTTGCCGCCCATCACGCGGTGCATGTCCCAGTAGGCGGCTCCGTTTTCGAGAGCGACTTCACGCAGCGCCTTGATTGTCATCGCAAGGCCAGAATAGGTCTGCCACTGGCCGTCTTTCTGGCGTGCCATGTCGGCGGGGCCAATGAACAGAATATCGGCATCGGGGTTCGCCTTTTGAATCGCCTGAATCTGACGCGTGATGATTTTCTTGGTCCATTCGATGTTGCTCGAGGTAATGCTTGGCACCAGGTTGCCGCCGTATTCCATGATGATGAGCTTTACGTTCATGGCCTTGTAAGATTCAGCCAAAAGCTCCGTATCGATGCGGTGGAAAATCGTGCCCGAAGAGCCACGCATGGCTACGTTATCGACGGCGACACCGTATGAACCGTCTGCAGAAATCGCATAGACTTCGGCGTTGCCCGAAAGGTACATCTTGGCAATCGAAGTGGTGTCCTTCAGCTTCCAGGTGTACACCTTGAGTTTGTTGTAAGTGTCGATAATTGGTTCGCCTGCGTCGACCACCTTGGTGGTACGCTTTTCTTTCGGTGTACCGTCTTCTTCTTGGCCCACGGTATCTACAACGGTCTGATTGACATTGAGTCTGACCTTGAGACGAGCATTCTTATTTGTGAGAAGGCGAATGGTGCTGTAACCGCCCACATGGCTGAACTGCTTCTTGCGTTCCTTGCGGCGCTGGATGGTGATAGAGGCTTCACCTTCAAGCTTCGCGAACTGGGCCAAAGGTCCATAGCGCGTATGTTCGGCTTCGTCTTCTTTGGGTCCAAACAGAATGTAGCGAGAAAGCGCACCCACGCCTGCATGGCTTGTGGTCATCGACGGAACGGTCATAATGGGGGGCATCATGCCTGGGCCTGCGCCGCCGAATTCATCTTGCAGGTCTTCGCGAATGGTGGCTGAAATTCGGTCTTCTTCGAGCTGCGAGTCGCCGTAATGCACTACGTGTACAACGTTAGAATCGAGACTTGCAAGTTCGAGATGCAAGAAGAATCGGTCAAACCACGTGGGGTCGTTGCTTGGCAAATCGAAACGCGTTTTGCCCTTTTCAAAAAAGTCCTCGTAGAACTGGAGAGAGTCGCTAAAGGCGGCGAACTCTTTTCGCTTGGTCGCTTCCATCATTTCGCGAATGGCTTCTTCGGGGTCGCCCTGGGTAGAATCGCTGAGCGAATCTCCAGTGGACTGCTTTACGAAGATTTCGGTGAGCTTCGGGTAGCGAAGCGTGGAGTCGCCGATATGGATTCCGTCATCGGGGTAGATGATGGCGATAAAGCCAAGAAGGGCGAACAAGCTAATGATAGAAAGGAGGACTTTTAAAGGGGACATCATAAGCGTTTAAGCCTTCAAGCGCTCCACGATGGCTTCTGTATTTCCTACGAACATTTCGCCAGTGCGCATGTCCTTGTATTCGAATTCTCCTGCGGCAGCCTTGGAGCCGTCTACGTACACGACGATTTTCGCGCCCTGGTAGTTGGCCTGGTCCAGCTGCTTGCCCATCTTCATGGGGGCGAGCGGGTGAGCGACCGAGAACGGCTTACCGGTGCTTGCGCTGCGGAATGCCTGTGCGGTTTCGAACACCTTCTTCATGTCGTTGGTAAAGCTTGCGATGTAGAAGTCCACGCTCTGCTTCGGGCTCGGGAGCAACTTGTGTTCAGCGAGCAAGTCGGCGAGAACTACGTCGCCCATGCCAAAGCCCACGCCCGGAATGCGTTCGCCACCGAGTTTTTCGGTGAGGCTGTCGTAACGGCCACCGCCAGCGATAGCGCGCATGGATTTGCCCTTGTCAAAGACTTCGAACACGATGCCGGTGTAGTAGGCGAGGCCACGAACAATGGAAAGGTCCAGGTTCACGCATTCGCCGTAACCTGCGGCGGTAAGTGTTGCGAACAGGTCTTCGATTTCAGCGAGGGCGGCAGTTGCGTTTTCGCTATGAACCTTGGTCTTGACTTCTTCGATGCTCTTGCAGCTCATGAAGTCGTCGAGCTTTTTCACCTGGTCTTCGGAGAGGCCTGCGTCGGCCAGAGCCTTGGCGAATGCTTCGGGCCCGATTTTTAAGCGGCGGTCAAGCACCGGGTAAACCAGCGCCGGATTCGGGGCGCCGATTTCTTCGAGGTAAGTAGCGAGGAGCTTGCGGCTAGAAACGCCAATCGCAAATTCGCCATCCTTGAGGCCGAACTTGCGGAGCATTGTTGCGATGGCTGCCATCAGGTCGGCTTCGGCGTAAATGCTTTCGGTGCCGATGATGTCCATGTTCAGCTGGAAGAATTCGCGGAGGCGACCCTTCTGAGCCTTTTCGTAACGGAAAAGGCGCGGCATGCTGAACCACTTGAAAGGCTTCTTGAGTTCGCGGGCCTTCTGAATCACGAGGCGGGCGAGCGTCGGAGTCATTTCGGGGCGGAGTGCGATTTCGCGGTCGCCCTTGTCCTTGAAGTTGTAGAGCTGGCTTACGATTTCTTCGCCGGACTTGCCGGTGTAAAGTTCCAGATGCTCAAACATCGGACCTTCGTATTCTTCGTAGGCGAAGCTTTCGGCGACTTTGCGCCAGGTGTCAAAAATATAGTTCTGGATGCGCAGAAAAATATTGCTCGTCGCTAGGAGCGATTCTTTTTAATGTCACACTGATTGCTCTATAAACCTTTTTTGAAAAAACGTTAGTTTTTTCGAATTCGTGTGATATTATATCACACTGATTCGATTTTACTAACGTAAAATCAGATTTGAATATTTTTTTCCCGACAAATGCGTAAGCTGAGTGTCGCGACAATACTTGTATTGTCATGACCGAAGCGAGCATTTGGTACAGGAACGAAGTGACTGTACAATCCGTGTGGCCTATATGGACTTGCTTACTTAATCTCGATCATCGGGCTGGTTTCGCTGAGCAAGTAGGTCCATTCCTCGCGAATCTTGTTGTATTCCGCCGGGTCGGCGTAAAGTGCGAAGGTGGTCCACTTGATGCTGTTCTTGCCGTCGAAATTCTTCTCGTAGCTCACGTAATCCGGGTCGCGATTAAGCGGCTTCGGGCCGGTAATTTTGACTTTTTTGCCGCTCGGGGCGGTAACGCTTAATTTGTATGCAAACTGCGTTTCGTGGGGCATGCGAATCGGGTGGTGGCGCTTCGATACCTTCGGGAGTTTGAACAGGCTGCGTTCCCACACGTTCGGGAAGCGCCCCTTGAGTTCGGAGCCGCCCTGTCCAAAGTAACCCTTCGATGCGTAAGTCACAATCAGGGCCAGCGGCTTGTTGAATTCGGCGAGGTTTTCGATGCGGATGTTTCCGATGCTTACGTCGGGAATGCCCGAGGCGAGGAAGTCTTCCATCAGCTTTTCCTGTTCCTTGGCGTCGCGGCCAAAGAAACGGTTACGCATCACGCTTGCGAACTTGCCCTGCAGCGAAATGGAGTCGCGGAATTCGCAGGCACCGTCGTTTCCGATAAACAGACGGTGTTCAATGCCAATCTGGTGTTCCTGATTGTCTTCGAGAATCGGCGTGGTGACCACGTGGCTGCTGTCGTCGTTGATCACGAGTGCGACCTTGCCTTCCATATCGAGCGGGACGGGGCGATCGTTGCCGGTTTTGTCGGTGGCGTCGACCCAGCGTTCGGTGACTTGACCCTGCGCCGGAATGTAGAGAATCATGTGGTTGAACTGTTGAATCGTCGGGAGACCGGCGAAGCCTTCTTCGGTCAGGTGAATGGCCGTGAGGTAGCTTTTGATGCCGATCGATTCAAGCATTTCCTTGAGCAAGAGCGCCATGTCCTTGCAGTCGCCTTGGTGCTTTTTGAGCGTGACTTCGGCGGTTTGCGGAATCAGACTGTGTCCGCCGAATCGAACGTCGCGGTAGCGGATGTCGTGGCGCACAAAGTTCACGATTGCCTTCACAGCGTTGTCATTTGCCTTGCTGCCGCGGACTTCGCGGGCCTTTTCACGCACGCTCACGGCTTGCTTGAACTGGTGCTTGATCAGGTTCTGGTAATCTTCGCCCACGTTCTTCCATTCCTGCTTGCCGGTGAGCATCAGGCCTGCGCCAAAGTCGCGGTACACGGGCATGTAAAGTTCTTTGCGAATGATGACCGGGTTCTCGATTTTCCATTCGATGCCGCCCTTGATTGCCTTCTTTTCCAGCGGGCCGTATTCTTCGGTCACGAAGCGGGCTGTGTCGGCGTAAATGCGGAAGCTGGACTGGCCTACGGGAACGTCCTTGCTGCTCACGAAGTCGGTGTAGGGGATCATGCCCTTATTTTCGATGTTCGTGCGGCTGAACTGCAGGTAAATAAAGTCACCCGGTTCAAGTTCCTGCAGCGGGAAATGCGCCGTCTGCGATTCGTTTTGGCCGCCGATTTCGGTGGCGTAGGTAATGTAGGCGCCGTTCAGGTTCGCCTTCTGCTTCAGGTTCCAGTTGCTGTCGTAGACTTCGAGGGCGTTCAGGTAAATGCGGTCAAATCCGGGCAAGAAGTCGAAAGTGAATTCGCGATAGATGGCGGCGCCGCGAATGTCGAGGATTTCCATGAGCATTTCGTCGGTGCGGACCCAGTTTGCGCCCTTTTCGGCCTTCAAAGTCTGCTTGTTGTAATGCACGACGGCGGGGAAGTCGCCTTCGGTGCCCTGCTTTTTAGCGGTTTCGCTGAGGAGGCTCTTCAGATTCTTGGTGCGTTCTTCCACAGGCGTAATCGGTTTTTGCAGCGTGCGGTTGTCGGCCTTGCCGAGGAATGCCTTCGTGGCGCTGAGGAAGCTCTTGGCGTCTTCGTTATCGGGCTTGAGGGCTAGAGCCTTGGTGAGCGATTTTTCGGCGTCGCGGTAGTTGCGGCTGTAGAATAGAATCTTGCCCTGCGTGGTCCAAATCTTGTAGTCGTTGCGGTCCTTGGCCAAGGTTTCTTCGCTAATAGCGCGGGCTTCTTCGTAGCGGCCAAGGAACATGAGGGCATCCATCAAGGTGCTGCCCAGTTCCACGCTCATGCCAAAACGGCGGCGCACCTGGTAAAGAATGTCAACGGCTTCGGCGTACTGGTCAAGGCCCATGTAAGTTTTTGCGAGGTAGACGCCCAGGCGGCTACTCGGCTGGGTATCGTAAAGGCGTTGCACGACCACGAGCGACTGGTTGCGCTGACCGAGTCCCCAGAGGGCGTCGCTCAAGTTGATTACGTATTCCGGATTGTTCGGCGTGTAGCGGAGGGCTGCTTCGGCGCATTCGCGGGCGCGGCCGTAGTCGAACAAGGCTTCGTACATTTCGCCCAAAATCGAGAGCAGTTTGCCGTTCTTTTGCACCAGTTCGCGCTGGCTTTCAAAGTGGCTGATGCCCGGGCCGTAAAGTTCCTTCATCTGGTACACGAATCCGCAGTTGATCAGGTACAGCGGTTCTTCGGGATCCATGCGGTTGGCGCGTTCAAAGTAGCTCAACGCTACGAGCGGCTGGTTTTCGAGCAGGCGCAAAATGCCCACCTGGCTCATGATGGCGGCGTTGAATTTAGCTTGCTTCTTGGCGGATTCGGGGTCGGCGGCTGCGTTTTTGACGGCCGGATTTTCGCCCACGGTCAGGCCCTCGATACCGTGCTGCATGACCCTGGCGTATTTCTTCTTGTTCACGCCCTGGGTCCAGCTCACAATCAAGATTCCGCGGCCGTCGTCATAGAAATAGCGGCCTGTGTAGTAGAAGTCAAACTTGTTGACCACGTGAGTCAAGCTAAAGTCCTGCGCGTAGCGGTCGCCGACCTTTTGACGGTGGCTTTCAAGCGTCGGATTATTCGGGTCTACGCCCAGGCGCACGAGCAGCACCTTGAACAAATCCTGCGAATTCACGGCGTCGCTTTCTACAGTCGCGCCGTAAACGAACAGCGAAACGTCCTCGGCCTTGTTGCTGAGCACCAGGTCCGGGTCGTCGTTCTGGCGGGCGATTCCTGTCCAGTGATGCCAGAGGGTGTCCTTCACAGCCCAGGTGTAGCCGAGGGCGGGGGAGTTGAAACTTTGCACGTTGTTCGGCGAAAGTTCCGGGCCTTCGCTTGCAGCAGTTTCGCGCATGCTGAAGTTTGCGAAGAATTCCTTCCATTCGTTCTTGAGTTCGCCCGGCTGGAGCGGCGTGTCGGTGGCAGAAAGGGTGAGCGTGTACACGCGGCTCCCTGCGCCTGTTACAAAGCCGACGGCCTCGTAGGGGCTGTCGTAGCGCTTGCCCGCAACATCAAAGAAGACGCCGGTACCGCCGAAATTTTCTTCGGGATAGGTCTCGGCGAGAGTTGCCTTCTTGCCGCTAGATTCAAAAGCTTGCATCTCCATCTGGGCGCGGTCCATGAGTCGCATGGGTTCGCCCTTGGGGAGTTCGATTTTGACCAGGACCGCGCGGCGTCCTGTGCTGGCGTTGTAAAATTCGTAGGGGACGCCGCTCTCGTGGGCGCTCCCGTCGTCATCGCCCACGAGCGCCCAGTCGCCTGCGCCGCCCTGCGGCAGAATGAAGCTGAAACCGTCAGAACTGAAACTGTTGGCGGTGTTTCTGCGGGCCGATTTGGTGCTCGCGTCCGAATTTACAGTCGAGCTTTCGTCAAAATAGTCGTCGGTATAGCTCCCGGAATTAGCAGCCTGTGAACCTTCGGACTGCGGGTCCGATTCGGTCAGCGGCTTTCCGTTACCGGCGCAAGAAATTAAAGATGCAACAAACAACAGCCCGAACAAGGGGACGCAAAAACTGGGGATACGACCAAATTTTTCAAACAAAGAATTGCTCATGACGACAAAAATAAAAAAACGGAGCGCGCAAGCCCCGCCTTTTCGTAGTCCAAAGTGGAATAACGATTGTATCGTACATTAGGTATTATACAAAAGCAAAAATCTTTTTACGTTGTTCTGCTGCTAAAAAAGGGTGCATTTTTCCCCACTTTTATCAAAACTGGCGTATATAGAATAGATAGGGATACTCTCTATTCGCCAAACGGGGGCGTTCCCGCTGCAAAATGAAAAATGGAAACAAAACGCACTCCTTTTGAACAGTTACCCATCACGGACAGGTTCATGTTTGCAATGGTGTTCAGTCACAAGGAAATCGCCAAGCCCTTCCTCGAAGCGGTGCTTGGCATCAAGATTCACGAGCTTCGGGATCCCGAGCCCGAAAAGACCGTCGACGTAAGCCCATTCTACAAGGGAATCCGCTACGACGTCTTTGTCAAGGAAACGGGGCCGAACGGAGAGACCCTCCGCAGTTTCGATATTGAGATGCAAATGGAGGACAACAAGGAAATCCCCAAGAGGACGCGCTACTATCAGGCTATGTGTGATAGCGAAGCGCTGAACAAGGGTGAGGTTTACTACAATCTGAAGGAACTCTACATCATGTTCCTGTGCCCCGAGGACATTTTCGGGCAGGGGCGCGCCGTGTACAGGTTCAGGAATCTCGAAGTAGACAACCCGAAAATCGAACTGGGCGATCTCTGCTTCAAAAATTTTTATATATTCACTAAGTACCGCGACGTAGCCGAGAAATCAATCAGACAGTATATGGAGTATTTCGCCACAAGGCGACCCAATTCTCCTGAAACAGAAAAAGTCGATCGCTGGGTGAAGTGGTACCAGACGGACAACGAAACGAGGAAACGCTATATGACTTGGCAGCAGGAAATCGATATCGCCGTGGACCTTGAACGTAAGCGTGCAAATGAAGCGGAAAAACGCCTTTGCGAGGCTGAAGCCCGCGCTGACGAAGAAAAGGCTCGTGCGGATAAGTACGAGAAAATGCTTCGCGATCTTGGCAAGTTGTAATTCAATGGCGGTCGAAAGGCCGCCTATTCTATACACAACTTATTTCTATATTTCTCGTGAATTTATTTGAGGTTCGGAGGTCTTCTGTGAAGATTTTTAACGCTTTGCGCAAGCGCATAACAGCATCAGCTCAGCCATGTCAGTCTGCAAGCAGCCTGCCGCGGCATTCGCTTCGCATGTTATTGGCTCTGTCCATTCTCCTAGCCCTGCTCGCAGCATGTGGCGATGAATCAAGTAGCTCCGCTCCCGATCCAGTCGGTGAAATCTCGTCGAGTAGCAATGACGACAACGGTTCTTCGGGTAAAGATAAAGACGCATCTTCGTCTTCACAGAAAGATTCTAAAAAATCCAGTTCTTCTGTAGCGGAAAAGAATTCTTCTAGTTCCGTAAGCGGCAAGAATAGCAGTTCGTCGGTGGTTGAGTCGAGTAGTAGTGGGGAATTGCATATTTGCGATGATGGAGATACGCTCACAAAAGAACGCTCAAAAACGATAACGCACTATATTTGCGATAACAACAACTGGGTTGAAGAATACACAGTTCGTAAAGATTCCCTCGATTCTCTCGCTGCAATCGAGAAAAATAAGGAACACCCCAATTTGGATAGCCTTTTTGCTGGCTACAGCGGGGAATATCTAGAGTTTGAAGATCCTCGAGACGGTCACAAGTACAAGTATGTTGAGTTTATTTGGCACTCCGAGGATGGTAAGGGTAGGGATACCTTCTATGTGATGGCCGAAAACTTGAATTATGGTAAAATGGTATTGGGTGGAACAACAGAATTTGACGACAATGTGACTGAAAAACTATGCTACGTTGATGATGAATGGTTCTGCGACAACCACTTTGGCGGTCTATATACATGGGCCGAGGCTATGAATCTGCCCAAGGTTTGCGATTCTGTTGCCGTGGACAGTAATGACGCGTGCAAGAGTTTTGCAAATGCTGTCAAGAGCGTTAGCGATCCTCGTGTAGTCCGTTGGCAAGGAATTTGCCCGGACGGTTGGCATATTATGAATCAGTACGAATGGGAACACACTACAGAAACATCCGCTGGACTTAAATCTAAGGCCGTATGGACAGAAAAAGCCGGTTTAAATAGTTTTGGTATGTCAATTATTCCGACAGGTGAATTCTTTAATGGAGGCGCGTTTTCTGGTGTTCACGAGAGAATCAGTTTGTGGCTGCCTAACGAATTAAACTATAAAAAATCGCGAATATTATACATGTCGTCTGATTCCTACTCCTTCAAAACAGATATGTATTCTAATGAAAAAAGTGTTTTTAGCCCAGTCCGTTGTGTGATGGATGCTAACAACACCTTAACTCACTAGAATTTAATCACCAAAAATTTTAACAATAAAATTAGGGCGTGAGGGGCATGCCCTAAGGCGGAAGAAGATGAGTCGTTGAGCGAACATTCGAGGCCGAAGGCCGAGGCCTTGTGAGCTTAAAGCCCCATGCGTTAAGCTGGGGCTGTAGCGAGAGCGAGACGTGAGTCGAACGGTCATGTAAGAGCGAGACGAGCACATTTCTGGAGCCGTGGGCAGCGGTAGGCAGATTAAAGCCCGGGGGTTTTAGGGGGCGGAGCCCCTTAGGCGAGAGGGTACTGGAAGCCACGGCTATGGATAGCTTCGTCGCTTTGCTCCTCGCAATGACGTATGCCGGGGCTGCAAGTAGGGGGAGGCGTCCCCCTTCCGACCTCTAGCGGCGGTTTGACCCCCAAAATTGAAAAAAATGCTGAAAAGACCTAGTCCGTTTAGGTAAATTTTTGTATCTTTCCGCCCAAGAACGCACCACCCTATGGTGGGTAGCAATTTCACAATAAAACAAAAGGATCCAATAATGGCTCTCAAACTCGGTATCAATGGTTTCGGTCGTATCGGCCGTATGGTCTTCCGCGCTGCTGTGGAAAACTTCTCCAAGGACATTACTGTTGTCGGTATCAACGACCTTCTCGACGCTGACTACCTCGCTTACATGCTGAAGTATGACTCCGTCCACGGCGCTTTCAACCACGACATCAAGGTGGAAGGCAACTTCCTCATCGTCGATGGCAACAAGATTCAGATCTTCGCCGAAAAGGATCCGTCCGCAATCACTTGGGGTGCCCTCGATGTTGACGTCGTTGTGGAATCCACCGGCTTCTTCCTGACCGAAGAACTCGCTTCTGCTCACCTCAAGGCTGGTGCCAAGAAGGTCATCATGTCTGCTCCGTCCAAGGACGCAACTCCGATGTTCGTCTATGGTGTTAACCACAAGACCTACGCTGGTCAGAAGATCATCTCCAACGCTTCCTGCACCACCAACTGCCTCGCTCCGATCTCCAAGGTTCTCGACGAAAAGTTCGGCATCGTCCGTGGCCTCATGACCACTGTTCACGCTGCAACTGCTACTCAGAAGACCGTTGACGGCCCGTCCAAGAAGGACTGGCGCGGTGGCCGCGGCATTCTCGAAAACATCATCCCGTCTTCTACGGGTGCTGCTAAGGCCGTGGGTAAGGTTCTCCCGCAGCTCAACGGCAAGCTCACCGGTATGTCTATGCGCGTGCCGACTTCTGACGTGTCCGTCGTTGACCTGACTGTCGAACTCAAGAAGGCTTGCACTTACGAAGAAATCTGCGCTGCCATGAAGGAAGCTTCTGAAGGCGAACTCAAGGGCATCCTCGGTTACACCGACGAAGCCGTTGTTTCTACCGACTTCCGCAACTGCCCGAAGACCTCCATCTTCGACGCCAAGGCTGGCATCCAGCTCGACCCGACCTTCGTTAAGGTTGTGTCCTGGTACGATAACGAATGGGGCTACAGCAACAAGGTTTGCGAAATGGCCCGCGTGATCGCCAAGTAAGATTTCTAAACTAGCGTTAGTCGTGCGGACGCCACTTAGTTTTCCGCACTTCCGCTAAGAAACCTTTTAGGAACCCTGCCCAAGCGGCGGGGTTTCCTTTTTTTATTGAAAAGGTGTTTTGGATAAACTATATTTGACGTATGAAAAAGAAATTCCTTGCACTCTTGATTTCGTCGGCGTTTATGTTTGCTGCTTGCGGCGACGATTCCTCTTCCGCTTCGGCAGACCCTTCTTCCGAAGAATCCTCTTCTTCTGTAGAAGAAAACGATGACTCCTCTTCTTCCGAAAAAGGCGACGCCAAGTCTTCTTCTTCCAAGAAGGGCGAAAAGTCCTCGTCTAGCGAAAAATCTTCAGAGAAGTCCTCTTCTTCTGAAAAGTCTTCTGACAAGTCCTCGTCTTCTACTAAGGACGATTCCAAGTCCTCTTCGAGCGAGTCTCCGAAGTCTTCGTCCAGCGAAGCTCCGGAATCCTCCTCTTCTTTAGTAACTCCTGAGGGTACTCGTGTCGCAAAACTCGTCGATTTAGAGAAAAACGTGGAACTCAAGCTGTTCGATCAGACGGTTTACATGTCGACCGGCAGCAAGCAGGGTGTTGTGGCACTCCGCATTCCGAACGAATTGTGGGTAGTTACCTATACGGATTTTGCTAATGGCGTGGTGAACTTTAAGTCAAACAATTCGGGCATGCAGTATAGCAAAACCGATGCCGCCAGCAAGATTGTGGAAAAGGTAAAAGAAGGTTTCAAAATTTCGTTCGTGGTCGATGCTGAGGGTACTGTCATGTACTCCGTAGACGGTTCGGAAGATTACAGCGAAGCGGTAAAGGCCAGCGTTGCCACCCAGAAGGGCAAGGTCTCCAAGGCGGATTCGATTCAGAATAAAAACTATGAATGCGCCGATGGTGATACTACGAGAATCTATAGGTTCTTCGATGGCTCGTATATTTATGAAAGTTCAGTCAACAACAATGTGGTGAGCTGGCATGCTGGCCGCTACGATGTACAGCGTAACACGCTGTTGATGATTCCGTTACACTACGTGGGAAGTATGCAGACGTTATTCGTTCATTCCGTAGGTACCGACAATACCATCTCGAAGACCGATGGGGCTTTGAACTGTACGGTTGAAGGTATCGAGTACGAATACGAAAAAGCCGAGGATTTTGTCGGCGAATGGGTCGCGACTAAAGATGGTGTAGATTGGACGTTTACCTTAAAGGCTGATGGAACCTCCAAGCTGGAAGGTTTCGAAGGTGCTAAGGAAGTCGAATACAAGGCGGGCACTTGGGAAATTTATGGCTACTACATGCTGATTAACAACACTATGTTATTCCGTTCGGGTAGTACGACAAGCATGTATGGGCAACTGCAGACCGGACCGATTGACCCTAAAACGGGCAAGATCAGCGGTTTCTCGTTCATCCATAATGACCCGGATGAGCCGCACATTCCGACCTCGTTCGATGCGCCGGAATACGACGACTAATTTGGGAAGAATCCTTGAAAAATAAAAAGAAGGCCCGCAGATGCGGGCCTTTTGTATATGGAAGACAAGATTGATTAGAGCTTTATGTCGCTCAAGCGAGTGTGTTCCACGGCGTCAAACTCGTCCTGGATTTCCTTGCTGGGGGCCTTGGTCAGGAGACTTACGACAACGATGGTGGCGAAGCTAAGCACAAAGCCCGGCACGAGTTCGTAAATCTGGAAAATTTCGGCGGAGAAGCCGGAGAGGTAGAATTTCCACACGAAGGTGGTGATGCCGCCCACGAGCATACCCGCGATGGCTGCCGGGAGGGTGGTGCGCTTCCAGAAGAGAGCGAGAAGCATGATCGGGCCGAAGGTGGCGCCAAATCCGCCCCAGGCGAAGCTCACGAGGCTCATCACCACATCCAGGAAACTCTTGCCCTGTGCAGCGCCGTTGGCGCTGGGCGCCCCCTGCATGGCGACGATGACCGCGATAACCGTAATGAGCACCACGACGCCGCGGCTCACCCACATGACTTCCTTGTTGCTCGCATTCTTGCGGAACAGGTGCTTGTAGAGGTCGTTACTGAAGGCAGAAGCCGAAACCAGCAGCTGCGAGTCGGCGGTACTCATGATGGCGGCGAGAATGGCGGCCATGAGGATGGCGGCGACAGCCGGGTGGCAGAGCGTCTGGCAAAGAATCATGAAGATGCGTTCCGGGTCGGCGACGGTAATGCCGTTCGCTTCTACGTAGTAGCGACCGAGGATGGCAATCATGATGGCGGCACCGAGGCAGATGGTCACCCAGGTCATGGCGACGCGGCGCGAAAACTTGATGTCTTCGGCGTTCTTGATGCTCATGAAACGTACCAGAATGTGCGGCATGCCAAAATAGCCGAGGCCCCAGGCGAGGCTAGAAATCAAGGCGATAAGCCCGATAGATTTGCCGGTGGTGGCGTTGGTGAACAGGCTCAACAGGTAGGGGTTCTGTGCGTTCACGGCGTCCATGGTCGCAGCAAAACCGCCCGAACCGGTCATGATAATCGAGGGGATGGCGATGACGGCGATAAGCATCATGGTTGCCTGGATAAAGTCAGTCCAGCACACGGCAAAGAAGCCGCCCATGAAGGTGTAGCTCACCACGACGACCGCACCGATGATAAGGCCCGTGGTGTAGTCCATGCCGAAGATGGTGCCGAAGAGTTTGGCGCTTGCGACAAAGCCCGAAACCGTGTAGAACAGGAAGAACGCGAGAATGAAGATGGAGGCGATAACGCGGATGATTCCCTTGTTGTCGCGGAAGCGGTTCGCAAAGAAGTCGGGCAGCGTGATGGAGTCGCCGCAGAAGTGGCTGTACTTGCGGAGCCTGCGACCCACGATTTTCCAGTTGAAGTAGGTGCCGATCACGAGACCGATACCGATCCACGCTTCGGAAAACCCGCTCACGAAGATAGCGCCCGGGAGGCCCATCAAAAGCCAGCCGCTCATGTCGGAGGCCTGGGCGGACATGGCCACGACCCACTTGTTCATGCCGCGGTTGCCCAGGTAGTAGGCATTCAGGCTGTTTGCTTTTTTAGAGAAGTAAAAGCCGATGCCAAGCATCATTAAGAGGTATAGAATGAAAACGGTTAAGACCATTTTTTAACTCCTTTTTTTTGGATAAAAAAATAGTTAAAAAATTCATTTAATAATGCGGGAGGGAACCCTGCTCGGAGTTGCGAAGGCCGCGCGGTTCCCTCCCTGCACCCACCCTTTCCCTGGCCGACGCTGTATTTTCTTGCAGAGTGTACACTTTTGAGAAGTTTGTAGTGATTTTACTATTACTATATATATGCTTGTGAAAGAAATAAATGAATTGAACATAAAAGTTGTTGCGAGGATTCGGAGTGATTTTCCGGACAAATTCGGAATTCCGCGGCAGAGCGGGCTTTTGAAGAATTTGCGCTCGACGATTGTCTTTGAGCCGGAATTTCGGGTTGCCGACGCTTTGCGTGGGCTGGAAGGCTTTAGTCACTTGTGGCTCTTGTGGATTTTTTCGGAAAACGTGCGCGATACTTGGAAGCCGACCGTCCGCCCGCCCCGTCTCGGTGGCAATACGAGGCTCGGCGTGTTTGCGACTCGCAGTAGCTTTAGGCCGAATCCGATTGCCATGAGCTGCGTGAAAATCGAAAAAATCAACTTGACGGGGGAGGGGGCGCCCTCCATCGAGGTGAGCGGAGCTGACCTGATGGACGGCACGCCCATTGTAGACATCAAGCCCTACTTGCCTTATGCGGATTCTATTCCCGAGGCGACCGGTGGTTTTGCCGAAGCAGTGCGCTTTAAAAAGCTTGAAGTCGATTTCGCTGATGGAATTTTCGCACCAGGCTCCGCCGCCGCCGCTTTCCCCGCAGAAAAAAAGGCAGCTCTTGTGGAGCTGCTTTCCGAAGACCCGCGGCCCGCGTACCAAAGGTCCGCCGACCGCATTTACGGCATCAGGTTCGCCGGCTTCGAAATCAAGTTTCAAGTGCAGGGCGACCACCTGACGGTCGTCGCTATTTTACCATTACAGCCTTAACGGCCTTGAATCCCTCGCCCTGGGCACTTACTACGTAGCGCCCGGCCGGGAGTCTGCCCTCAAGCATCAAAGTGTTGGTTCCGGCGTAGTTGCCGCTCAAATCCAGCACTTCCTTGCCGAGGCTAGAGTAAACCTTGACGGTGAGCTGCGTTGCCTTGGCAAGGCTCAACTGCACGTTGCCGGCTTTGTTCACCGAAAGAGAGCCGCCTACAAAGTGTTCCACCTGCGCAATGCCCGTACCAGCATCCGACGACGATTCCGGCGCCGTGCCCGAGCTAGAGGCGATGCTTGCGCTTGAGGCGACGCTCGAAGAGCTGGCTGCTTCGCTGCTGCTGGATTCGGCCACGCTACTGCTCGATTCTTCGGCGACAGGTTTGAGGTTGTCGCCTAACACTTCGATCATCTTTTCAGCGTAACGCTTACCGAAGTCGCGGTATTCCTGCGAGGTAAAGTGCACGTTCTGGCCATCGCCCAAAGCCTGGTTGAACCCTTCGGAAGACACCACGTAGAAGTTCTTGGACTGCTGCGGGAGCTTTGCGATGTTGTTGTTCGCGCCGGCACTCACACCGCTGCGCAGCACTTCGCCCGCAAGGAACGGAATGTCGTTTTCGAGGCCTAAATCCTTGATAATGTTGTCGTAGACCTTCTTGACCGCAGAAGGCCAATTGCCGTCACCGGCATCGGTTTCGCCCTGGTGGAAGATAATGCCCTTGATGACACCGTCTTCTTGAGCCTTCTTGGCCATCTCAATCAGGCGACCATAAGGGTTGCCGCCATAATCGTTAATGCGCTGGGTCATCCAGCTCTGCTGTGTTCTAGCATAATTTGCGTAGGAGTCCTTGTCGAACAGCTTGATGCTGCATCCTGCAACAGCCACCACGATGACGCCCACCTTGATCTGGGTGTCCGTCTTTTCGACCATAGTACGACCAAAATAGTCCGTGGGGCCAAGCTTTGCACCTTGGCAGTGCGCCAACGGAGGCACGGCAGTAGACCATTTGCCCTTAGTCTTCCCGGAACAGGAGCCGTTATCGGCCGCCCAGAGAACCTGGAATCGGTCGTCGACAGACTTGTCTTGTTGTCCGATATCGCCCTGGCCTTCCATATTGGACTGGCCAAAGGCCAAGTAAATATGGAAATTCGGGTCCGGTGCGGCGTTTACTTGAGAAAGAGCCATTGCGAATGCTGCTCCCAAAAGAATTTTTTTCATAATATACTCCAAACAACGGGGGAAAAATTTCCCTCAACCTAAAAATAACCCATTATTATGGATTCATAATAATTGTAAACTTTAATATGTTGTTGATTTTTACAACAAGAATTACTTATATTCAAGGAAAAACGAGGAAATTCTATGAAAAAGATGTATTTGGTTCCGTTCGCTGCCGCCCTGGCTTTGGCTACTTTTACGGCTTGCGGTGATTCTTCTTCTGACCCGAAACCGTCTAAGGCCGAAGAATGCTCCAAGGGCTTGACCTCCGAATGCTTGGTGGGGTCTTGGTCTTTGGTTGGCATTGCCAATGCGGCTAACAACAATGAAATTATCCCTAATTTTGATTATGCCGCAGGCCCCGGCAAGTTGATTTTCACTGAAGACGGCAAATTCGAATTTGACCTGCCCACGACAAATCTCGGTAACAGCCCTCTCTTGAATCCGCTTGATTACCCGGTTTATGGTGATTGGAAGATTGAGGGCAATGCTGTCAAGCTCCATTCTATGAGTACGGCCTTGTTCAAGACTCGAGTTGAAGTCGCTCCGATTATCACCATGGATGCCGCTACCGTCAAGATGACTTTTGGCGCGGGCACTCTTTGGCTTATGGAAAATGCGACCGACGAAGTGAGCATCAAGGCTAACGCAACGGAAGTCTATACCATTAGCGCTCAATAGCTTTTTTTGCAGGTTTTAGCCTGTAAAACGAATTGAAATACAAAAATCCCCGACAATGAATTGCCGGGGATTTTTGTGTGTATTTGGGTTTTATGGAGAAGTTTCTTATCGAAGCGTGATTGCCTTATGGTTGAGCGTCTTGCCGCTAGCATCCTTGAGGCGGGCCAGGTACTTGCCCACGGGGAGTCTGTTCAGGCTGACCACGTTTTCGCTTTCGAGGTTGGAGCTCAAGGCGAGCTTGCCGTTGGCGGCATAGATTTCGACCTTGCTGCCGGCCGGGGCGCTCACGTGCAGGTTGCGCTTTTCGAGCTGCATGAAGGTGCTAGCCGTAACGTTCACGCGGTTAAGCTTGGTAATGAATTCCGTGCCTTCGGGGGCGCCTACGATGGTGCCGCGGCCGACTGTGCTCATGTACACGACACCGAAGGTGTTCATGTCGCCCTGCACGAAGTTGCCGTTGCCCGGGCCGCCGAACTGGTGCATGTCATCATTCACGCGTTCAAAGGTCTTGCACTTGTCGGTGCTGCGGTAAATGCCGATCGGGTCGCCGGATTTTGCTGCACCCCAGATAAAGATGGTTTCGTAGTCGCTGCCTTCCTTGGCCTTGCCGATACCGACCGCGATTGCGGTCGAGGCACCTTCGCAGTGGTTCCAGCTCTTGCCGCCGTTTTCGGAGTAGGCGAGACCGTTTTCGCTAAAGCCTTTGGGGAGCCAGACTTGGGCCTGGTCCACAGGTACCCACAGGTGGCCTTCTCTGCCTGGAACGGTGCGGATGAGTCCGCCGCCGTTGTAGTAAACGCCTTCCTGTTCGTTCTGCAGGCGTGCTTCGGATTCAGCAAAGGTCTTGCCGCCATCAGTCGATTTGTAGAGCGAGCCCATGCCGCCCATCACGTAGAACACGTCGGGGTTCACGGGGTCTGCGACAATGCGGGAATAGTTCGTCTGGGTGCCGGTTTCAACAGCGGTCCAGGTGGCGCCATTGTCGGCAGAACGGTAAACGGTGGCGCCCTGGTCGGGGCGGTGCAGCATCACCTTGCCGTCGGCAGAGAGCACGACCAAACCCTTCGGGCCCTTCAGAGTCGTCTTCACGCTGTCCCAGGTGGCGCCCATGTCGTCGGAGCGGTACATCACGTTAAAGTTCTGGGAGTCGTACTGGCCGTACACGGTAATCACGCCGGTACGCAGCAGGCTTCCGGTCAGCGGGGCGTAGCCCATGCTTTCGGTGGTGCCGATAATCGGGGTGTGGCGCTTGGTGCTGGTATTGATGTTGGCATAAGCGGCGCCGTCGTAGTCACCGATGGCGGTCACAAGCGGTCCGTTCGGAATGCTCACGATATCGAGCGGAACCGTTTCTTCGATACCCTTCGACATGAACTTCCATACGGGAACCTTGGCCGAAATATCTTCGGTCATAAAGATGCCGTTACCGCTGGTGACCCAGGCTTCCTTGCTGTTGAATGGGTTGATTTCCAGAGAGCCTGCCCAGTGGATGGCGTTGCCCGGAATCCAGGCGGTACCGTTTGCGTCAATGTTCGGAATGTCGTTGTAATGCTGGCCGTGAATCCAGGTCTTGCCGCCGTCGGTCGTGGTGTAGATGCGGTCGCCGTAGTTGTCCTTTTCGTCAATCGTCACGTGGCGTCCGGTGTACTTGCCGAGGGTCGAAATCACGATATGGTTCTTGTCGGTCGGGTCAATGGCCACGCCGCCGTATGAACTCTTGTCCTTTTCGTAGCTCTTGGTGGTGCTGCCTTCGTGTTCCACGGAATCGCTGGGGGTCAGGTCGGTCCAGGTACCGCCGGCAATGTTATACTTGTAGAATCCGCCGCTGGCGATGTTGTAGGGGCCGGGGCCGTCGGCAAAGGTCACGTACATGTCGCCATCGACAATCTTTGCGCGGTGGGGCATGAGTCCGGTGGGAACTCCCTTGACCACTTCCCAAGTGGCGCCGCCGTCGTGGCTCACCTGCAAGTTGTCCTTGGTTTCAGAGGTACCGATGTAGATTGTGGCGGTGCTGCCGTCGGCGAGCTTGCCCTGAGCCGGGTCGAACATCACGAAGCTCACGCCGTTGACGCCGTTCAGGCTGCTTTCAGTGGCACTAGAAAGGGCGACCTTGTAAAGGCTTGTCCAGGTCTTACCGTAGTCGGTACTCTTGTACACGCCCTTGGTGCGGCTACCGCAAAGAACGATGTTTCCCATGTTCGGGTCTACGGCCAGCTTTTCGCCGGTCTGGCGACCCATACCGTTACCGTGGGCGAGCATTTCCACGTAGGTCGTGTCCCAGGATTCGCCGTAGTTTTCGCTGCGGAGCACGGCGGTGCGGCCCTTGCTAAAGTAGCCCGTACCTGCAAGCACGTAAATGCGCTTGGGGTCGTTCGGGTCGAGTGCAAAGGCTTCGGTACCGTAAAGGCCCACATCGTTCTGGTCAATCCAGTCCATCAGCGGGATCCAATTCTTCTTTTCAAAGTCAAAACGGTAAATACCGCCCACATCGGTGCGGGCGTACAGCAAATTCTTGGCTGTCGGGTGGAAAATCACGGCAGAAACGAATCCGCCTCCATCAAAACGGACGTTTCCCCAGTTGTATTTTTCTGCATTTGCTGCGGTCGCGAGCATTCCCACGCCCAGGGCGACCGTCAAAAACTTCATTTTACCAAACATGCCATCTCCGTTAATTTTCGCCGGGTACAATCCGGCCTCTGTTTTCTAGAAAATACCTAAAAAACAGAAAAAGCGGCTAAAAAAGCCGCTTTGCATTCATAATTATGTTTATGGGTTCTCAACAGATGTAAACGGATTATCGCGTTCCCGTTTCGCCACCCTTGACTGCCACAAATCGGATTTCGTTCTTGTCGTTTATGATAATGCCCACGCCGGCAAGGTATTCGAGCCAGTTGTAGGTCCTGTGCAAGATGATGTCGATTTTCTTGTCGGTGGCGTAAGCGGCGAGCGGAACGATTACCTGGTCGTGCGAGGCGACCACCGTGAATTTCGGCATCTCGGCATAATCCTTGACCAAGAAGGTGTGGATCAGTTCTTCACTGCGTTCGGCCAGGTCATAGAATACGTCAGAATATTCGCCGTCATAGACCCATTTGGTGTACATGACGTTGATGTTTCTGATAGAATCGCGCTGCACATAGAAGTCGCGGCGTTCCTTGTCCTTCATGTACCAACCGTCAGCAAGCTGAGGAATCGTGTCGGCCTGGAAATTGAGGACGGTGGAGTCCGGCAACATCTGGGCTTCGCCGCGGCCAAGAGCGACGTTCAATACCGTCTGGTAAGTGCGTACAAAACCGGAATGAACATAGGCGAATTTTTCGGGGCCAATCAATTTTGCGCCCATGGCCTGGGCTTCCAAAGCGCCATCTTCGGTCAGCTGGGATTCTCTTTCGATACTTGCTTCGCGTTGACCATGGCGGATAAAGAATACGACCTTTTCGTTACATTGGGTAGCCCTGTAGACATCGCCAACATCGATAAATTCATCTTGCGGGTAAGTGACCGGAACAGGAACTTCACCTTCGGCGCAGCCGCTGGACATTGTAGGCTGGGTCGTGGTGGTGTCTGTCGGCTGGGGCAGGGTCGTGTCTGCGGGCGGATTAACGACCGTTGTAGTGGTATCGCCGGTTTCAGGATTGATAACCGGGTCCGTTATAATGGCCGGGTTGGTCGTTGCGGAATCGCTCGGAGTGACTACCGGCTGGTCGGGGTCGGGCTGCTGTGGGTTCCCCTGTGAGGGGTCCGTTCCGATAGGAGCCGGATCAACAGGGGAATTCGAAGAACTGGATTCGGAGCAGGCCGTGAAAATTGCTATGGCGGTTAGTGCTGCGAGAAAAAAAGGTTTTTTCATAAAAAATCATAAAAAAGTTTGGCCGGAAAGGAAAATATTTGTACCTTTGCGGCCGAAAAGCATGTATTGCGCTGGCTTTAATGCTAACAATGCACTGATAGAGAAGTACTTACCTTCAACTTGGAAGCAGTAAGGGTGTCTTTTTAAGTGTTTTTTGTAGCGTTTCGACGGCGTGAGAGTGCTTAAAAAGAAATAGAATTCATTTATATTTTTATTTAAATTTTTAAATTGAAATGCCAGGATTAATTGG
>NZ_ONDD01000045.1 GCF_900316465.1 uncultured Fibrobacter sp.
GACCGCATTTCAATATTAGTCAAAGGATTTTTTCTCATGACCGCCAGAAGGCTTTTACGGAACCACCCGCCTAGCGGGTGGTTTTCTGTATACAAAAAAGCTCCCCAAAGGGAGCCTTTCTTAATCAATTCGATATATCTTAGCGACTACTGGATACCGCAGGTTGCGGTATAATCCAGAGTAACAGACAGCGAAGTACCACTCTTCAATTGAGTCTTCGTCAACTTCAGAGCGACATAGTCTCCACCACCAAGGGATTCCTCATTCACAGTAATAGTCAAGGCTCCCGTCGGAGAATCAGAACGTTCAACCTTACAGAAGAAGGTATTGTTATAGCCGTCTGCAGCCAACACAACCAGCGAAGAGCCTGCAGGCAACTTAATGGTACCCGCGTCGTTAGGAGCCTTAATCGTATATTCAGCGCCTTCAGTAACCTTAACAGGATCGCAAGCCACGTCAATCACCGTATTGTCAGCATTTCCAACCTTGAGGGTCGGAGCGTACGACTTGGCTTCAGCAGTAAATGTCTTGGTGAAGGAAGTTTCACCTGCGGTGCCTTCCCATGTATAAGAGATGATGTCAGATGCCGACGTACAACCAGCCACGGACCAAGTCACGTCAGGCGTCGCAGTGAAGTCAACAGAACCCGTCACACCCACAGGAGCACACTTACAACCCGTAATCGGGTCGCCGTTCACCTGGAGCGGAGAGCACTGAATCGTTTCAGACTTGCCGTCAGCCATGGTTATCATCAAAGAAGCATTTGCAGGACCGGAATTAGGATAGGTAATTGCGGCAGAGGTACTCGGAGTGCCATCCGTAGCAGGCATACCACCTTCGAAGCTCCAAGCAAACGTGGCCTTGGCAAAGTCCATAGCCTTGTAACCGGCATTCAAGTTACCAGAGAACTTCCACTTGACGCTGGTGCCCTTGTTAATCGGAGTAGAAGCCGGAGCGCAGGAACCGAGACCGGTAATCGGAGTAATATCAATGCCTGCAGACGAGGTCGGATCCGGATCCGGGTTATCGATAATCGTCACAGAAGAAGAAGACGGCTTCGTCACGATGTTGATATCGCCACGAGAAGAAGAAGACATGGTGGGGTTCGTGTACGGCCCCTGATTCTCTTCAGCAGAAGACGATTCCGGAACATCGACGGGTTCTTCACCATTCAGGTAACCCTGATACTGGGTAAAGCAACCAATATCTTCTTTACAAGAACTCAAAGCGTCATTCTTCAGATTTTCAAGTTCAGGACCAGCAGCGCCTGTCGCCGGATCCAAAGGATACTGCATCGAAATAACGTTATCCATTTCGGTCATTTCATTGATGGTGCCTTCGCCGCAAGCCCAGAAGGCTGCGCTGACCGCAGTCACCATAGAAATACCTACGAATAGTTTCTTATTCATAATAAAACCTCTTTGTCGGAAAAATACATTATTCACTTAGAAAACGCTCACGTTGTAAGTAATTTCGTGAGAAAAAACACCAAAAAAGCGCCTTTTCTCCGTAAATTTCCGTAAACATTTTAACAGTATTGCTATTATTGTTCTTCATCCACCGAAATCTTGCGCTGGCCCGTAATAAACTGGTGCACGTAAGGGTTACTGGTGTTCTTGATTTCGTCAACCGTGCCCACTTCGATAATACGGCCATTATACAGCATGGCAATACGATCAGCCACCTTGAAGGCACTCACCATGTCGTGAGTCACCACCACAGACGTAACACCCAGCTTGCTCTGCATATCCAAAATCAAGTCGTTAATCACGTCGCTGGTAATGGGATCCAAACCTGTTGTGGGTTCGTCGTACAAAAGGATTTCAGGATTCAACGCAATGGCGCGGGCAAGGGCCACACGCTTGCGCATACCGCCCGAAAGTTCAGACGGCATCTTGGTACGGAATTCCGGCACCAGGTTAATCATCTTGAGCTTTTCGGTCACCACGTCCTGGATTTCGGCTTCGCTCATTTCCGGATGGTGTTCGCGCAAGGCAAACGCAATATTTTCACCAGTATCCATGGAGTCAAAGAGAGCACCCATCTGGAACAGCATACCCATTTTGCGGCGAATCGTGTGCGTGTCGAAGAACTTGGGCGTACTGATTGTCACGCCGTCCACCGTCACTTCGCCGCCATCGGGCTGCAAAAGCCCAATCATGTGCTTTAGAATCACGGACTTTCCGCCACCGGACTTTCCGATAATCACCATGGTCTCGCCACGGCGAATATCCAGGTTCACGTCGCAAAGAACATCTTGCGGACCAAAGGACTTCTTTAATCCCTTAAGACGGATGGCGATATCGTTCGGGTCTATTTTTACATTGGGCATAATGACACCTTAGAAGAATAGGATGGCATCCAGGACAAAGTCTGCAATCAAAATCATGAGGCAGCTCGAAACCACCACGCTCATGGTAGCGATTCCGACGCCGCGGGCACCTGCCTTGGCGTTAATGCCGTGGTAGTAACCCAGCAAGAAAATCAAGGTTCCAAATACAAAGGACTTTAACGTACCCGACCACAAGTCCATGGGGTCAAACAGGTACTGCATACCGGTCACGTAAGTATAAGTGGTAATGTCGAGGCCGAGCACGCAAACAATCCAGCCACCGATAATACCAAGCGCGTTCGAAATAACGGTAAGGCAGGGCACCATGGTAAAGAAGGCCACAAAGCGCGGCAATGCCAAGTAGCGGTAAGTATCAAGGCCCAGCACCGTGTAGGCGGCCAGTTCCTCTTTTTCTTTCATGGAACCAAGTTCTGCTGCAACGGCTGAGCCCACGCGGCCCGAAAGCACAATCGCCGTAAGCAAGGGTCCAAGCTCGATCAGAATCATTTTACAGGCTGCCGTACCCACGAACTTGTCGGCCACCAGGTTATGGAATTCGAATTCGGCCTGCACCGTGGCCACCATGCCCGTAAAGATAGATGTCACGAACAACAGCGGCAAAGAAGACACGCCAATCGAAATCATCTGCTTTACAATAAGCACCGGGTTCTTGTGAATGTAGCGAACCTGCTTGAGCGTGTTCAACAAGATGCAGACCACTTCGCCAATAGCCGAGATACCGGTTACGATAACCTCGCCAATCCAGACAAATGGAGCCATCAGTATCTGCATCTAGACTTCCTTAGTAACTTCCGAAATCAGTCGGGCCCATGTCGCTAGCATCGTCATAGGCATAGGCTTCGCCACCGCCATCGCCTTCGGGTGCGGCATCGTAGAAGGTCGTGTATTCCGGAATGAAAGTCATAGGAATATCCTTGACCGAACCGTTACGGTGCTTTGCCACAATCAGCTCTGCGGTGTGCTTGTCTTCTTCGCGATGGGTCTGCACGAACTTACGTTCCACAAACCACACCATGTCAGCATCCTGTTCGATAGAACCCGATTCACGCAAGTCAGAAAGCTGCGGGCGTTCGCGGCCCTTTTCTTCGACTTTACGGCTAAGCTGAGCGAGAGCGATAACCGGAATCTGCATTTCCTTTGCCAGAATCTTGAGGCCACGGGAAATGGCGCCGATAGCGACAGCACGGTTTTCTTCTTTACCCGTCTTCATGAGCTGCAGGTAGTCGATAATCAGCAAGTCGAGTTTACCCTTGCGCTTGAGCTGGCGTGCCTTACTCATGAGTTCCATAATGCCTAGGTCGGCGTTATCGTCCACATAGAGCGGGGCTTTTTGAATCGGCGTCACGGCAGCAATCAGTTTCTTCTTTTCGTCACTGTTGAGGTAGCCGTTGCGGAGTTTGCTCTGGTCAATCTGAGCTTGCGAACAAAGTAAACGCTGAGCCAGCTGGACGCCATCCATTTCGAGGCTGAAGAACGCCACGTTCTGCTGGAAGTTGATGGCCGCATTTGCCGCAATCGTAAGCGCGAAAGAAGTCTTACCCACACCAGGGCGTGCTGCCAGAATAATCAAGTCAGACTTTTGCAGACCGTTTGTCAGTTCGTCGAGTTCGGTAATACCCGTGCGAATGCCCGTAATACCGTCCTTACGGTTATTCAGGCGTTCCAAGAGCGGCGTCACAAAATTCTGAATAGGCTTCAAGGAATCGCGAATCTGGTCGTCGGCAATGGCAAAGATATCGCGTTCGGCATCTTGCAGAACTTCGTCGGGAACCGCCGCCGGATCCATTGCGTTCTTGATGACTGCAGAAGACGACTTGATCAATTTGCGAAGCGTCGCCTTCTTGCGCAATAGTTCAATATGCCAGCTGGCGTTGGCCGAAGAGGCCACCGATTCCATGAGTTCGAACAGGTATTCGCGACCGCCCACAAGCGAAAGCTTGTTCATGGTTTCAAGTTCTGCCGCAAGCGTCACCAAGTCAATCGGCGTCACGTTACGGTTGAGCGTACAAAGGGCAGTCCAAATCAGCTGGTGCTTTTCCAAATAGAAAAAGCTTTCGTCCTTGATAATCATGATGGCTTCGCCCATCACGTCAGGATCGCGCAAAATACTTCCAAGCAGGCAACGTTCAGCATCCAGGTCCATCGGGACCTGGCGGCCTTCGTAAGAATTCTGTTGATTTTCAAAATCAGGCATCGTCGCCATCCATCATAATCTTAAGTTCTTTCAATTTACGCCACAGGGTCGCACGGCTAATGCCCAAGCGCTTGCAGACTTCGGTACGGTTGCCGTTACAGACGCTCAAGGCGCGCAGAATATGCCTGCGTTCCATTTCTTCGAGCGACAAAAGTTCGCCATCATCTTCAGTTTCGGCAGTCGGTTTCTTTTCTGTTTTCGCGCTGCTTTCAAAAGAGATTCCCGGCAAGTCTACCGGTTCGGCTTCGATTACCTGAGGTTCGGCATTGTGTTCGCCCTTGATGTGCGGAATCGCCATCGTCTGTTCGCGGGCGCAGGCCTGCACCTCTTCGGGCAAGTCTTCCAAGCGAATCACGCCGCCTTCGGCCAGTACCGTCGCATGCTCGATAATGTTTTCGAGTTCGCGGATATTGCCCGGGTACGAATACTTAGTCAGCGCATACAAGGCTGCGGGCTCAAGGTCTACAATGTCCTTGCCCTGGGCATCCTTGTTTTTCAAAATGAAATACTTGATCAGGTTCGGCAATGCCGGCTTGCGTTCGCGAAGCGGAGGCAAAAGCAAATGGAAGGTGTTCAAGCGGTAATACAAGTCTTCGCGGAACCGACCTTCTTGCATGGCTTCTTGCAGGTCGCGGTTTGTTGCCGCCAGAACACGCACGTCCAAGTATTGCGGTTGGGTTTCGCCCACTCGCCTAATTTCGTGGCTTTGCAAGAAACGTAAAAGCTTGACCTGGGTCGCAGCAGAGAGTTCACCGACTTCGTCCAAGAAGAGCGTTCCGCCATTTGCGGATTCGAACAAGCCCTTCTTGTCGGCGGTAGAACCGGTATAGGAACCCTTCTTGCTACCGAAGAGTTCGCTTTCCACCAGGTTTTCGGGAATAGCGCCGCAGTTTACCGCCACAAAAGGTTCAGCAGCACGCTTGCTGTAGCGGTGAATCACGTTGGCCAAAAATTCCTTACCCGAACCGGATTCGCCGGTAATGAGCACCGTACTGTTGGTGGGAGCCACCTTGTAGACGGTCTTTAGAATTTTGCGCATCTCGGGAGTGTTCCCGAGGAGGCCGTCCAGCACCTGGGATTCCATGAGCTGGTTGTTGGACTTGTTCAGTTGCTGAGCACGCACCTTCTGAGCCGTCGATTCCAACTGCGAAATGGAAACAGGCTTTTTCAAAAAGGTGTTTGCACCGCGGGTAATGGCCGCGGCTGCGCCCTGCCAGTTGCGGTCGTCACAAAGCACAAAAATTTCAATGCCCGGGTGACGCTCCTTCAAAAAGCTCACCATGTCCATGTTGTCTTGCATTAAGAAAGGAACTTCGATAAACGCTAGGTCTATCGAATTCTTCTTGACGATGGGCATGAGGTCACTCTCGCGGGTACAGGCAAACAAGGTTGTCCCTGCAACCGACCAAGAGTGCTGGATATCGCCGATAAATTTCTGATCTAAGTCCGCGATCAGGATATTCATCGCGACCTACTACGAATGGCTCTTGATGATTTCTTCGACCTTCGCACGAAGGGCTTGCAAGTCTACAGGCTTGTTGAAGGTCGCCGCGGCATCAAAGTGCTGGGCAGTCATCAGGTAGTCTTCGGCAGAGGTTCGGCCACCACCGCTCACAGCGATAGTGCGGTCACTCATGTTCAAGCGGCGCAAATCAAGAATGACTTCGTATCCATCGACATCCGGCATAATGATGTCGGTAATAATCACGTCATAGGTCTTATTCTGGTAAAGAGTCTTAGCTTCTTTACCGTTCTTAGCCGTTTCCACATTGTAGCCCTTGATTTCAAGAGCGGACTTGAGCATCAAATTAAATTGCTCGTCGTCATCAATAATCAGGATAGTTGGCACTAGCCCTCCTTCGTTTCAGTTTCCATTGGCCAATATAGATAAAATGTAGTTCCTTCGCCTAAGGTTGTCTGCACTGTAAAGTAGGCATTCCCCTCTTTTAACAGCCTTAATGCAGAAGAAAGACCGAGTCCTAGGCCTTCGCCAGGAGCCTTTGTCGTAAAAAACGGTGCAAAAATACGTTCCAGGGTGCCCGAATCCATGCCCGTACCCGTATCGGCAATTTCGAACTTGGCGTAGCTACCGGCAGGAACCGGCGGAGCATAGGGAGTTACGAGTTGAGATTCAAGTATTTCTGGATAAAGTTTAAAAGTCAGCGAACCGCCCGTCTGTTTCATGGCAAACAGGGCGTTGTTTGCAAGGTTGCTGATAATGCGGTCGAGAGAAGCCACAATACCACGGACCTTCAGGCTCTTGTCCAGTTCTTCGCTATGCAGTTTCACGTTAGGCGGCAAGGTCAGAGAAATCTTGCGGACCACGTCTTCGATAATCATGTAAGGCGAGAACACGATTGCAGGAGTTGCCGCATTCGCATTGCCGCGAATGGCATTCAGAAGTTCGTTCAAGGAATCCTTACCGCGCTGGGCAGCCTTCTTCGCTTCCGAAATAAACGTGTACACCTGCGACTGTTTGTCTTCAATCACTTCTTGCGCAATTTCGAGGAAGCCGAGCTGCGAGCCGAGAATGTTGTTGTAGTCGTGTGCGAACGCGCCGCAAATGGTACCCAGTTCTTCGAGGCGGGAATGGATGAACTTCTGTTCGCGCAGCACGTTACGTTCGTATTCAAGCCTGCGCTGTTCGGTCATGTCGACCTTGAGGCAAAGCGTCTTGTAAGGAGACTTGGCCGCCTGCAGAATCGGAATGTACATGTTGTCGAACGTCTGCACCAGTTCGCCCATACCGGTAAGACGGTTTGCTTCGTCCTGCGAAATTTCGACACCGTCCTTGTCTTCGAACGAGGTGTAAACTTTGACTTCGCCCTTTTCGCGGGCTTCCTTTTCGTAAATCGAAATATCTTCGTCGTTATCGCGGGCACCTTCGCGTGAACCGCGTTTTTCAAGATCCAGACGATTCTGCTTCTGGTAAACACCGAGTTCGCTCTTGTACCACACTCTAAACGGAAGTGCGTTAATCAGCGTGTTCAGCACGTTTTCTTTTTCGACCTTAATGGATGCTTCCTTATTCAATCGGTCTTGATAGCGCACCAGGTCGTGCGTGTATTCCACGTACTGTTCGTTCAAAGTCTTCAGGTTCTGCTGCAGCAAAAGTGTCTTGGACTGGTCCATGAAAAAGGCGACATTCACAACCGTCATCAATGTCTGGCGACACTTGAAGAAGTAAATCTTCATCACGTGGGTTTCGCCATTAATGTTCATGCGAACATCGCTATACACGGTTTCTCTGAAAAAGTCAAGATTCGGCGGAAGCACGTTCTTAATGGACCTTCCACACAAACTAATAGAAGACTGACCGAGCAGTTTGGTAGCGCCGTGGTTTACCGCCTTGATCTTTCCGGCGTCATCGTAATAGATAATACCGTCTTCAATCTTGGTAATCAGTTTCTGCAAGAACCAATGGGCACCCATATCGCGGAACCTGGCCGAAGTATAGTACTGGCCGCAAAGAACCGATATGAACAGAGTCAGGAACTGGTGCCATACAAAGAACTGGTAGCCGCCATGCCATGCGCCAAAGCCCTTGACCAGCGGAAGAATAAAGTCGAACAGCACCGCCACCACAAGGCATATACTCAAGCTACCCGCCATGTAGGCACCGGTATGTAACACCGTCGGGTCTAACGAGCGAAGCGAACTACGCAAGAGCTGGTAAATAATGAGCAAGCATGCCGGCAAGAAGAACAGCAAATACACAAGCGTGAACGTCTTGAATATCGGCATGTGCGCAAACGGATGGTAACCCCAAAAGTCAAAACCCGAAATCGCCTCGGGGCCAACCACAAACAGGAACGTGAGGGCAATAACAATCATGATGCCCACAGAACCCGAAATCGCCTTGTACGGGGTTCGCCGGCTGAACAAAACCAGTTCACCCATGTCGTAAAGGGCAACGCCCACGCGCACCCAGCACAGGGCCTGCAAACCAAAGATTAGCTGTCGGCCAATGTAAACGTCCGACATTTCGGGAGTCATGGGACCACTGAAAAACAGGATGCCCAAAATGCTGCACGCATTCCAGGCAATGTTCGACAGCACCATCATGCGCAAGGGTCTCGGCAGACGGCGTGCCGTCATCTTGTGTTCAAGCAGGACCGGGTAATAAAAGGATACAAGAAGGGCTAGTACCGAAAGCACCAAAAGGTATGGAGAATCGGAATACAGGCTCTCTGCCATTTTACTTTACCCGCTTGACACCAAATGTGGACGTTTTATCGTAGTGGTTCTTACTGCTGAACTTTTCAGCGTTCGCGGAATTAGCATTCGGGACGAACACCGTTTCCATATCCAATTTATAAATATACGCGCCCGTGGCAACAGCCCTACCCTGTTCAGACTGCAATCCAACGGCGGTATTCGCCCATTCCACGTAGAATACGATCTTGCCGGACGAAGACAGGTACACGCCAGACGGCACGCTGTACCTACCGGCCAAGCGGTTCACGTAGTTACCCAGGTTGGTATAAATCGGCATGTTATACTTGACGCGCAGGCTATCCCAGGCGGCGGCTTCGTTGCCCGAAGCACCTCTCGGAACGGTCATTTCAATTTTCCAGACAGCTCCCTGGACGCTTGCAGAATCAATACCAGCAGCAACCACCTGACCATTCTGGATCAAGTCAAGCTTGTGGGTAGCCGGATTCAACACGTACAGGCGCATATTGTCTAGCGACGGCACCTGCGAACGCAGCTCGCCACCCGACTGGGAAATAACATTTTGCATGGTCACCACAAACTTGACCTTCGGATCGCCACTGCTCAAAATCGGAACCCACGGAGAGTTCTGTGCAGGCATGTTACCGCGAGCATCACGCAGAGCACTGAATTCCTTCGGATGCAAGCGAACAAAATCACCGTCGTTCACAGCAAGGCGGCTATCCTTGCTATAAATGGCTGCCATATTGATCTTGGTAGCGGCAATAGTCAGAGTCTGCACCGAGCGCTTGTAAATGGCGGTATCGACATCAGCAAGTTTTTCACGGTAATATACCAGCGAAGAATCCACAACCGTCACCGGTTCGCTCAGCACCATGTCGAGCATGTCGAACTTGTCGGACTTGGACATGTCAATGGTTGCCGTCACAATCACAGGGCCCACCAAGTCTTCGCCGAGCACAGAGTTCGTTTCGTAAGAAGCACCCTTACCCAAGTGCTGAGCCACAAGACCCGCTCCCGCAACATCCAAGCCCTTCAAAGAGCCTTCGTAAGTACCGCTGGTAATGCCGTAGGTAAAGGGTTTGGGCAAGTCCATCACAGAAGACATACCGTCGGCGGCATAAGTCGGCACCGTGCCAGCAACCCAGAGCGTTTCGGGAGCAGTGCGGCCAAAAATCACCGAGATGCTATCCGGATAATGCTTCTGGTCAATAGCGCGTTCATATTCAATGTAAATGCGTTCGGCAACACCGTCTTCGTCGGCATCCGAGATAGAGGCGTAACGCATGGGCACCGGAATCAGCTTGAGCGTAATCGGGAGCTTGGGCTGACCGCATTCGGCAGCAATGCCGTTGCCGTTCTTGTCCGTAATCGAAGCATTCGACAGGAGCTGAGCGAACATGCCCTCGGTCACCACGGAATTGCCATTTGCATCAAAGCCTATTTCGAATTCCCAGACGTTCATCGATTCGTTATAAATCTTCGTAAACTTGACCGTAGGCGCGCTGACCGTTGTAGAGCCATTCGTCGCGAACAGCTGCGTGGGCCATTCGGAACCCGGGCTAGAAATCGGTTCGCTAAACTGCATGTAAACGCGATCGCTCGTTGCAGTATCCAAGCGTTCAAGCACCGAGACCGCCAAAAGCGTCGGCGCAATGCCATCTTGATAGAAGTCGGTATGACTTTCGACCTTGCTACCCACGTTAGAATACAACGTGACAGAACCACTCGGATTCGTATTGATGGCAGTATCCTTGATATTTGCCTTCACCACAATTTCCTTGCCGTTCTTGCTAATGACATCGCTAGTCTTGAGCGTGTCGCCGTTATAAACGAACTGCACAGAGTTGAACGACTGGTTTTCTTGGTATTCGTTCGAAATCGTAATCTTCAGAGCATCAGGTTTATTGTCGCAATCGGCATCAATCATCTTAGCCACATCGATAATCGGCCAAGGCGGCAATTCTTCGATAATCAAGTCGGCGGTTGCGGCATCATAATCAAACTGTGCCGAGTTGCCAGCCTTTGCATACAACGTGGTCACCAGAACTTCTTCAGAGCTTACATAGAACGTTGCTTCGCCATTCACCAGCTGAATACTCGTGATAGGAATCGTCGCAGTTGCAGAACTCCAGAAGTGAACATTTCCACTAGTGGTGCCCAAAGTAAGCGTAACATTTACCGTATCCAAAAGCTGGGCAAGAGTATCGAGCAAGTACACATGGACTTCGGCCATCTTGGGAGTGCCTCCGGCCGCAGTCTGGTACGTCTTGTAAGAATTCTTGTCGAAGCGGATGATTCGTTTTTCAAGCGGCACCGTAATGGTATCGATTTCTACGTTGCTACGCACCACGGCGCAGGCGCAATCATACTTGTTTTTGCCGGTGTAACCAGGCACACCTGCAGCATGGTTATGCCAGCTGACCCATTCCATATAGTTGTTGCCATAGGCAAGAGTCGTATCTTTGGTGAACACAAAGGAATCGGTATGATTTTTTTTGTCATAAGCAAAGCCCTGCTTAGAAGCATTCATTTCAAGGTCATCCAAGACACCCATCGGAGTCACCTTGCTGGAGCCTTCGTAAGTAGTCTTATAGTCTTCTTTTTCTACAGAATAATACGGACTCTTGAACGGCTTTTCAAATTCAAGCGTTACCGTGCGGCGGACCTGCGGACCATCTTCTACAGTATCATCCGGGCCAAAGCCATAAATATGCTTGCCATGGTAATAGGCTGCAATATAGGGATCCTTTCTGAAGGCCTCTTCGGTGACGCCATTCACAGTTTCAAGGAACATCTTGCTAAACGAATCTTCTACGTATAGCGGTCCACGAGTAAGGTCAATTCCAGCAAAGGGTTCCGGATCCGAGTCCTCCATATGCGGACGCAGTGACCAGGAATTTTCCAAGCCATCGTAAGTCGCACCCTGCATAAACAGTTCAAAATACAAGCTTCCCGACACATACAAGGCACCCTTAATGTTTACAGGCAAATAGCCTCTTCCTTTTTCATCGGTTGTATACGTACCAATCGTCACATCAAACGGCACTGAATAATCAGCAATTCCCTTACCAGAGAAAGGTTGCTTATCATAGCTCACTGCCGAAACAGGCTTATCCAAATAAATTCGAAGGTCCAAATCCTGATAATCAACGGTATCTCTATTTGCCACTATGACGTAGAACGTATTACAATCCTTCCAGTTGCCTGTAGACTGACAAGACGAATTCTTCTTAATAGGCTTCATCGTAATAGTAAGGTCCACATAAGATGCTTCTGCTTCGGTAGTAAAGCTGTAACCAGCGCCACCGTTATCGTCAGTTGACATACCCGAAGACAGGGTAAAGTAATAGGTGGTTCCCGCCTTAAGGTTGGTCAATTCTACTTCATGGAACAACACGGTACCGCCCGTCGACGCCTGCGATTCATTTAACGCCGACATCGATGTACCATATTTTACCACACCATTAGAGCGCACATCAGTCCACCAATAAATTTTGGCACTACGATGGTCCACTTGGCAAATCGTCACGCCACTAATATTGGGTTTCACATTGGTCATGGTAAACTGGTACCATTGACCATGGTTATCATCGGTCGAAATATTGCGCTTGGTATCCATGCCTTCCAAGAAGAAGTAATAGGTCTTGCCCATTTCAAGGCCTTCAAGCGTTACAGAGCCGCCCTTAGAAGCCTTTGTCTGTTGCACGGACTTGGCTCCATTTGCATCGGGAGTCGTGTTATAGAACACTGTTACAAGTGCAATTTCGTTAGCATCCCAGCTTACGATTGCCGATGTTTCGGTAATAGGCGTTCCAGCAATATTGCTGAACAGCGGGCCTTCGGTATCGGGAGGCAACACCTCTGCGAGGCGCTGAGCAGGCATCAAAAGTTGCACCGAGAAGTCAATGCAGGTTTCTGTTGCAGTCCAGTCGCTCCAGTCTTCAAGCAAAGTTTTAGTAGGGGCGGAACCACCCATCAAGGCGCCACGCGGGCAACGATATTCATAGGGCAAGCCACCAGCGTTGTAACCATCCGGATTTGCCGTACGGTTATGTGGGTGATTCGAGTTTTTATCACCAGCCCCCATCAAGAACGAAATATCCCATGGGTTCGCACCCATGTTATAATAAATATTGTCGAGTGCCAAATTCAAATAAGCATCATGTTCTGCCCCCGAGGTAATTTCAGAAAGCATAAACACCGCATTGGCGGCACCAATATTATAACGGTTAAAGCCCCAGTCGCTAGACACCCAAGCAAGGTTATAAGGCGGCGTTGCTTTCACAGAACCGAAACGGTTTTCGTAGATAGTCGCACCCTGGGTACCATCATCTGTCAAACGGCGCAAACTGTTGGTTGCACGCTGCAAAAGCGTATCACGTTCCAGTTCACCCACATTGTATACCTTAGCAGTATCTTTGTTGCTAAGGATCAACTTCACAAACGAGAACAGCACATAAGCATGCACGTTTTCGTAGTCGGTCATCCAACCACCGGGGTAAAAACCACTAATCATCCCCAAGAAGCCACCTTTAAAATAGGGACCGGCATCATTGGGTTCATTATTATACATGTAGTTGGTTGAGTTATTATGAATCGTCGTGTCTTTATACAAGTGATACTGATACATAGTATCTTTAGTGGCATACCACAAAGCAAGTGCGGCGGCGGCAGCATCGTCATTCAAATTAGATTCGTTGCTTCCACCCGGATACAGGTCTTGCGGAATATCCGCCTTGGTATAACCATATGAACCAAGCGGTGTATGAGGAAGCGTTACGTTTTTATAAATATCCTTAGCAGCTTCCAAAAGAGAATCTGCATAAACAGGGTCATAAACTTGCCAACCCACCGAAAACAAGGCAAGGGCAGCAGCAAAGGCTCCTGAATAAGTACCCACACTTGCAGTTACAGCTCGATCCGGGCCACCTTTTTCCTCAGGCATAGCATCTTGCTTTTCTGGAACATCCCAAAATTCATGGTCCCGTGCATCACCAACAGTGTGGTACATATCATTTTTAGTATCAATAAGGCCATCCGCTTTCGACGCCTTATAAAGCTTAAAGATGTAATCTGCACCGATTTTAGCTTCGTAAAGAATATCCGGATAGCCATCCGGTATGGTATCACCGTAAGAATTACCAAAGCGGTCTTCGGCCTTTTCCTTATACACAAGGTAGGTTGTCGCCATGGAATAAGCCGCATAGCCAATAGTTTCAGACGGCTTAAAATGGTCGCCGCAGTCATGCCAACCACCTGTCAAGTCATGTCCAACTTTAGAGCCGTCCTTCAAGTGGCACGCCGCATGCATATGAGACTTCGTATCACCGCAACGCTGAATACCAAAGAATTTCAATGAGTTTTCAAATACAGCGTTATAAATAGCTGGGTGAATATTGAATGTTGCCGAAGTATCTTTATCCACCACTATAAAATATTCACCCGGCACGCTCGGCGAAAGTCCCGAGAAATCTGCACGGTAAAGTTTTTCTGTTGCAGTACTGGAATCTTTAGAGCCAAAATTATAAAGAGTGGTAAAAGCCTTAAACTCACCATTTACCCAAATATTCGGTTTCGGCGCATTAGCATCAATAAGTTTCAGCGAGCCGCTCCATGCTTCGGCACCGCTATTGGCATCAATCACCCGAAAATCAGTCGTCTTCGGATCAGCCACATAGGCGTACTTGGGGTCTTGCGGTCTAAAGCCAACCTGGTTCACACGAATCGGGCGACGTTTTTCGACGTTCAACGAGTCCAAATACCTACGACTATGCACCTTGTCGGTGCGATCAATATTAGGGAGCGCATCTGCCATGGCAAAGTCCACGGCAAACAAGCTAAGCAACAATACTGCCTTTAACACTTTCTTCATAATCATACTTTTCCTTCCAAACAATTCAAAAAAAGAGAATGTGTCTCCCTAGACACATTCTCCCCAATATTTTACTTCTTAGCCCTTCTGAAACCAAACGTCCTGGTAAACGTGTCGGAATCCTTCAGAGCCTCGGTGCGGTCACCTTCGTCAGCCTTCGCCGGCAGGTAATCGCTCTTGGCCTCGGTATTGAACTTCGCGATGTAAGGTCCAGTACCGATCTTCTTGCCCGAAGCACTTACAGGGTAATCTTCAGGAGCGCACCATTCCAGGTAGAAGGTCAAGGTGCTTGCCGCCGAGATATATTCCTGCATGGCAGAAGACATGAACGAATACGTCGCCTTGTTCACGTAGTGGCCGAGGTTGCTGAAGACATCCATTTCGAGGTTGACCTTGTAGTCGCGCTTGGCTTCACCGAGTTCGGTCTTGTCGAGCACATCGGGCAAGGCGATTTCGATCATGAACTTCGGACCTGCACTGCGGTAGCCCCTAATCGGAGTACCGAACACGTCATGCAGTTTGCTGTCGCCTTCAGCAATCACAACCGTTTCATCGTTCTTGTTAAGCGTCGTCAAGCGGAAGTTGACGTTCGGATCCAGCGGGATTCCACCATAGTAAATGGAATCGGGGCTTCTGGACTTGGTCACGCCATCGACAGCCGTGATAGTGAACCTAATATTAGACACAGAACCGGTCACAGGCACCCAAGGCGTTGCATAACCCGGATACTGGCCAGACAAATCCTTGAAGTAACCCGTCTCGACATCCGAAATCAGGCGCACAGAGTCGGCAATCCAAATAGCTTCGTCATACTTGTGCCTGTAGCCAAGCTTTCCAGTCGTCGAGCCAGTCATATACGTCACCGAGAGGTTCGGGTTACGACTCGGATTAAAGAACACGCCTGCAGCGCCATCGCGGTTACGTTCCACCACATACGGGTGACCCGCCACCGTATCAAGCGGTTCCGAGAAGGTCAGCGTCACGTAGTCACGAGAACCATAAGAATCGTCGTCCACATCGAAGCCCTGCCATACAGCCGTCATAATAATCGGCGGACACTTGTCAAGCACCGGGTAGAACTTGTCGAAGAAGCCGCCTTCGGGGCCAAGGCGCGGAGTCACGCGGCCGTAGCTGTCGTACGGGCCAGTCGTTGCACCGCGGGCAAACGAATTCATCGTATTGAACTTGATCGTAATGACAGATACCGTATCGTTCTTGAGCACAGAATCGATCTTTACGACAGGTGTTCCGCTCGAAGAATCCACAGACGACATCTTTTCCCAGTGTTCGCCGAATTCAAACGTGTGTTCCCATTCCGGTTTCAGGTTCTTGACTTCGCCCTTCAAGCCCCATTCCACAACGAAGCTATCGAGCATGTCCTTGTCACGAAGTTTCTTTGCAAACTTCATGTAGAGTTCGTCGGCGTAGCCATCGCCTTCGTTGTCGCGCATTTCGGCAAGCGTAATGGGCACCGGTCTCGGCGTTTCGATGTCTACGCCGAGCGGAAACCGTCCGACCGCCGCCGCTGCCATATCCGCGCAATGACTGAGATTCATGTGCAGATTTTCATGCAGAAGCTTCGGTTTTTCGAGTCCGGTACGGGTGAGTTTTCCGTGCCGGATGCCGAAATCACGGCAGAGTGCGGCAGAGAGCAGGTCGAGTGCGATCACATGCGAAAGCCGCGCCCGCTGACTGCGCTCCACCTCCGGAATATCGGTCAGATACACCCGAAACATAAGCTCCTGCGTGGTTTTATCATATCCGGACAGCAGGACGTTCATGTCTCATCAAACAGGATCTTTGCCGCGCTGCATCCGATGCGGTCACAGCCTGCGGCAAGGAATGCTTCCATCTGTTCTCTGGTACGGATTCCGCCTGCCGCTTTCATTTTCACATCCGGACCGATATACCGGCGAAACAGCGCAATATCCTCCGGCTGTGCGCCGGCACTGCCAAAGCCTGTGGAGGTCTTGATGTAATCGGCGCCTGCCTCTGTCACCATTTTGCAGCAGCGGATTTTCTCGTCTTCTGTCAGCAGACAGGTCTC
>NZ_ONDD01000046.1 GCF_900316465.1 uncultured Fibrobacter sp.
TTTACCCGATGGAATGGAGTACGGCCGCCGTTGAAGAAGGCGGAACGGTCTACGATTTTGCCAATTTCAAGGTAAACGAAAAGGATACTGTGGTCGGTACCCCGGAGTCCGGAGCAAAGCCGGCGGACTTCAAGGCGAACGCCTATATCGCGGACACCTTGAACCAGGCCTACCTCGATGCCTTGATTTTGCAGCCCAGTGACATCCGCGTGAACCAGGCCGGTTACCTGACGGATGATCCCGAAAAGCAGTTCTACTATGTTTCGGATAAATGCGAAGAGGCTACCTATTCCGTTGTGGACTTGGATGGCGAAGAAGTCGCTAAAGGTGGCAAATTCAAGGCAAATGGCACATCTGACCAAGTCATCAGAGTGGTGAATGCTTCTGTTAATTCGTTGCTTAAGCGTTATATGGTGGAAAAGACGATTCCCGGAGCCAAGGTGTGTGCAGGCAAGCTTGCCGAGTTGGCGGCCCTCCCCACGGACAAACGCCTTCGCATCAAGGTGGGCAAACAATATTCTTCGACCTTTATTGTGAGCGACAAGGTCTATTCCATGGTGCGCGACGCGAACCTCAAGTTCTTTGGCGTGCAGCGCAGTGGCGATTCTGATTCCTGGTTCCACGGACCGAGCCATGTACACGATACCATTCTTGGCGGTTGGTATGATACTGGCGATTTCTTGAAGGCGGCGCCGACCATGGGTTATGCCTTTATGATGCTTTCGGTGCTTTCGACAGTTCACCCGGAACGCGACGAAGACCATTACGCCTTCAACCACAACGAAATCGTAAAGACGGACGGCATTCCGGACATGCTGCGCGAAGCGCGCCATGGTGCAGAATTTTACCTGCGTTCTTATGAGTACGCCAAGGGCGAAATCAAGGATATGATCGTAAACATTGGTGATGAAACTGATCATAATTATTGGACTCGTGCGGATAGTATGGAATCGATTGACCCGGTGCCTCCAAGACCGGTTATACATGGCATTGGCCCAGGCATGTCTGCTCAGGTTGCGGCTGGCCTTGCTTTGTTGAGTGTGCGTTATGCAACGTATGATAAAGCCTTTGCGGATAGTTGCCTTAAGGTGGCTGAAAAACTGTATGCCTATGCCAAGGAACACTTTGGAGAAGAGGAATACTGCCTTGCTGGGTTCTATGCCTGTACTATTAACTCGAACCATATTGATGCTCTTGCGATGGCGGCCATTGCGCTTCATTATGCGACTTACGAAAAGACGAAGAAGATGGATTACCTGAATGATGCTGCCGAAGACAAAAAAATATCCGACAATTCTCAAAATCATAAATATGAGTCGGGTTTTGCGGGTGGCTGGCTTGGTAGACCTTCTGGTTTTTCTTCGGCGGGTTGGACTTCAACTGACGATGAACGCTATGCGATTACGTCGTATGCCTTTTACAAGTTGCTTTTGGCAGATAAGGAAACAGCTGCTAAATATGGAATTCAGGATTCCTTACGCATTGACTATACGAGCAGATTAAAGGACGCTCTTGCAAAAAATGTGTATAATGATGCTGGGAGTGATGGTGATAATTCTGTGATTATACATTTTGGACCGGATGATCATCGTCGAGTTGAAAATTTTTATTACGCTACGCCATGGTATGTAAAGCCGTTTTTTAATTTCGCCCCTGTTCGTTATGAATCTGGTTTGATATTAAATATGCTTGCGTATGCAGAAGTTGCAAAATCTGATGAGATTCGTCAGCTTGCCATAAACAAGATGAATTACATTCTGGGTGCTAACCAATGGGATATGTCTTTTATGGTGGGTGTGGGCGACAAGAACGATGCGCATGCCCACAACCGTACGGCAAACCCGGAAGGTTGGAATAGGTTTGATAAGGAGAATATGGCGGAACGTCCTGTGGGTTATAGCTACAGACCGCCGGTCGGCGCTCTCTTGGGTGGGTCGATGAGCGATACTCTGCTTTCTGACTGGTATGAGTATGGTTCAATAGAAACGGCCATAGACGTTAATGCCACCTTCCTTGCGGCAAACGTGCTTCTTTCTCCGGCTGCTACCGCTGCCGACACGTCTAAGAAAGATACGACCAAAAAGGATGCCATTGTCAATGTACCTGAAATCGGTGTCGCTGGCCTTGAAATCGTGAACCGCGGCATGACTCTGGATGTGAACTACACGCTCCCCACCGAGCAGAACGTGAAAATCACGCTGGTGTCGGTGAAGGGCAAAATCCAGAGACAGTATGCTCCGGGCCGCCAGACCGCCGGCAGCCACGCCTTGCAGTGGAATGTAGAGGCAATCCCCGCCGGCGCCTACATCGTGAATTACACCGCCGGCAGCTTCCACCAGCACAAACTGGTGAAGATTACACGCTAGAATGTCTTCCCGGCCGAAGAGCGGGTTAGTGGGCACTTGCAATTTATTGCTTATGTGCCCACAATCCTCGGAACGGGGAGATCTCCTTTTACGGTTTTCTAAAGCGCTTGCAATTCTTATTATATTGTATTACAGAGAACAAAAGAGAGGAGAAATTATGCGTTTAGCATCCCTTATTCCGTTTGTAGCGGTTAGCGCGTTTGCTGCTGACACCCCGTTTGACCTGATTCGTCCGGTTTACCCGATGGTATGGAGCACTTCCGCTGTTGAAGATGGCGGAACAGTCTATGATTTTGCCAATTTTAGCGCAAACGAAAAGGATACCGTGGTCGGTACTCCGGAGTCCGGTTCAATGCCGGCAGATTTCAAGGCCAACGCCTACATCGCGGACACCTTGAACCAGGCGTTCATCGACGCCTTGAGCTTGAAGGTCGGCAACATCCGCGTGAATCAGGCCGGTTACCTGCCGGATGACCCCGAAAAGCAGTTCTACTACGTTTCGAATAGTTGCGAAACGGCTACCTATTCCGTTGTCGACTTGGACGGCAAGGAAGTCGCTACGGGCGGCAAGTTCACGGCTACCACGGATTCTGCCAAATCTAATAGAACAGTGAAGGCGTATGTCAATTCTCTTCAAGAGCGTTACACGGTGGAAAGGGTCTCTCCCAAAACCAAACTGTGCGCAGGCAAACTTGCCGAGCTGGCAGCCCTTCCCACGGACAAACGCCTCCGCATCAAGGTGGGTAAGGAATATTCTTCGACCTTTATTGTGAGCGACAAGGTCTATTCCATGGTTCGCGATGCGAACCTCAAGTTCTTTGGCGGTGAACGCAGTGGCGATTCGGAGTCCTGGTCCCATGCTTCGAGCCATGTGCACGACACCATTCCTGGTGGTTGGTACGATGCAGGTGACTTTTTGAAGATGGCTCCGACGATGGGCTATACCTTCTTGGTGCTTTCTGTGCTTTCTGCTGTTCATCCGGAACGTGACGAAGACCATTACGCCTTTAACCACAACGAAATCGTAAAGATAGACGGCATTCCGGACATGTTGCGCGAAGCTCGCCACGGTGCAGAATTTTACCTGCGTTCCTATGAGTATGCCAAGGGCGAAATCAAGGATATGATTGTCAAGGGCGAAATCAAGGATATGATTGTAAACATTGGCGATGCTGAGGATCATAATTATTGGAATCGTGCGGACAGTATGGAATCTGTGAAACAGTTGCGCCCTAGATCGGTTCTGCATGGTATTGGCCCTGGTATGTCTGCCCAGGTTGCTGCTGGCTTAGCCCTGTTGAGCGTGCAATATGCAACGTATGATAAAACTTTCGCAGATAGTTGCTTGAATGTCGCCATCAAACTGTATGCCTATGCCAAGGAACACTTTGGTGAAGAGGAAGTTTGTGTCGATGGCCTTTATCCCTGCAGCAATCCATCAAAATATGTCGATGTTCTTGCGATGGCGGCTATTGCCCTCCATTATGCGACTTACGAGAAGTCGAAGAAGATGGATTACCTGAACGATGCTGCTGAAGATAAGACGATTAATGACAACAGAGATGCCAAGTATCGCTTCGATTATTTCTCTGCAGGTTGGTTGGGCTCTGGAAGAGGTTTTTATGCAGGTGGCTGGCCTTCGGATTATGATAATCGATTTGCGATAACGTTGTATGCCTTCTACAAGTTGCTTTTGGCCGACAAGTCTACGGCTGAAAAATTTGGCATTCAGGATTCTGTCCGTCTGGATTATATCCAGAGGGTGGTCTATTCGATGGCTAGAGGCGTTGCAGATGGTGCAAGTGGAGGGGAAAATGCAATAAGTCTTCTTGGCGGACGTGATTTGCATTATCCGACTCCATGGTTTGTTACGGTAAGCTTAGCATGGGGCGTGAATCAATATGATTCTGGCAACATTATCAATATGCTGACTTACGCTGAAGTTGCCAAAGATATTGAAACCAAGAAGACGCTTGGGGATACTTTAGTTTGGAATCATGCTAAGGTACGTCAGCTTGCTATAAACAAGATGAACTATATCCTGGGCATGAACCAGTGGGATATTTGCTTTATGATGGGCGTAGGTGACAAGAACGAGGCGCATCCCCATCACCGTACCTCTAATCCGGAAGGTTGGAATGGGATGGCTGTTGATGAATATTTTAACTATATAGATTTGACGGCGCCGTATAGCTACAGGCCGCCGGTCGGTGCTCTTATGGGTGGTTCATTGGACGATTCTTTGACTTCTGATTGGGCAAAGTATACCGCTACAGAAACTACTATAAACGGCAATGCTTCGTTCCTTGTGACAAACGTACTTCTTTCTCCGGAAAAATCTACTGCCACTGCAGACACGTCTAAGAAAGATACGACCAAGGTTGATTCTACGAAGGATGCCATTGTCGATGTGCCCGAAATCGGTGTCGCAGGCCTTGAAATCGTGAACCGCGGCATGACTCTGGATGTGAACTACACGCTCCCCACCGAGCAGAACGTGAAAATCACGCTGGTGTCGGTGAAGGGCAAAGTCCAGAGACAGTATGCTCCGGGTCGAGAGACCGCCGGCAGCCACGCCTTGCAGTGGAATGTAGAGGCAATCCCCGCAGGCGCCTACATCGTGAATTACACCGCCGGCAGCTTCCTCCAGCACAAACTGGTGAAGATTACACGCTAGAATGTCTTCCCGGCCGAAGAGCGGGTTAGTGGGCACTTGCAATTTATTGCTTATGAGCCCACAATCCTCGGAACGGGGAGATCTCCTTTTACGGTTTTCCAAAGCGCTTGCAATTCTTATTATATTGTATTACAGAGAACAAAAGAGAGGAGAAGCATATGCGTTTAGCATCCCTTATTCCGTTTGTAGCGGTTAGCGCGTTTGCTGCTGACACCCCGTACGACCTGATTCGCCCGGTTTACCCGATGGAATGGAGTACGGCCGCCGTTGAAGAAGGCGGAACGGTCTACGATTTTGCCAATTTCAAGGTAAACGAAAAGGATACTGTGCGGACACCTTGAACCAGGCCTACATTGATGCCTTGAACCTGAAGGTCAGCAATATCCGCGTGAACCAGGCCGGTTACCTGCCGAGCGACCCTGCAAAGCTGTTTTATTACGTTTCGGATAAATGTGAATCGGCGACCTATTCCGTTGTGGACTTAGAAGGTGAAGAAGTTGCCGCGGGAGGCAAGTTCTCGGCTTTCGGGAAAATTGACCAAACGGTTAGAGTGGTGAAGGCGTACGTCAATTCTCTTGACAAGCGTTATACGGTGGAAAAGACCGCTCCTGAAGCTAAGGTATGCGCAGGCAAACTGGCCGAACTTGCAGCGCTCCCCACAGACAAGCGCCTCCGTATTAAGGTGGGTAAGGAATATTCCTCGACATTCATCGTGAGCGACAAGGTTTATTCCATGGTGCGCGACGCGAACCTCAAGTTCTTTGGCGTGCAGCGCAGTGGTGATTCGGAGTCCTGGTTCCATGGGCCGAGCCATGTACACGACTCCATTCCCGGTGGCTGGTACGATGCAGGTGACTTCTTGAAGGTGGCTCCGACGATGGGCTATACCTTCTTGGTGCTTTCGGTACTTTCGGCAGTCCATCCGGAACGTGACGAAGACCATTACGCTTTCAACCACAACGAAATCGTAAAGACAGACGGCATTCCGGACATGTTGCGCGAAGCTCGCCACGGTGCAGAATTTTACCTGCGTTCCTATGAGTATGCCAAGGGCGAAATCAAGGATATGATTGTCCTGGCATGTCGGCGCAGGTTGCAGCAGGCCTTGCCCTGTTGAGCGTGCGTTATGCAACGTATGATAAAGCCTTTGCGGATAGCTGCCTTAAGGTGGCTGAAAAACTGTATGCCTATGCCAAGGAACACTTTGGTGACCCGGAAGTTTGTGACGAAACTTTGTATGCCTGTGGGGTACAGAAGCCTTATGATGTTCTTGCGTTGGCAGCTATCGCGCTCCATTATGCGACTTATGAAAAGTCAAAGAAGATGGATTACCTGAACGATGCTGCCGAAGACAAGACGATTAATGACAATGAGTATGCCAAGTATGGTTTCGAGTATTTCTCTGCGGGTTGGTTGGGCGTTAATCGTGGCTTTACTTCAGGCGGCTGGACTTCAGATTATGACAATCGCTTTGCAATAACATTGTATGCCTTCTACAAGTTGCTTTTGGCAGACGAGGAAACCGCTGCAAAATATGGCATTAAGGATTCTGTGAGAATCGATTATACTAAAAGATTGGTGAATTCTCTTGTAAGAAGTGTGAGTGATGATTTAGGAAACGGTGATGATGAACATGTGGATTTGCCTTATAATGATGGGAGTCATTGTGAGTTCCGTTATGATAAGCCATGGTTTGTAACAAATCATTTTAATTGGCACCCGAATCGTTATGAAACTGGCACGATTTTAAATTTACTTATTTATGCAGAAGTTGCAAAATCTGCTTTGATCCGTCAGCTAGCCATAAACAAGATGAATTACATTCTGGGTGCAAACCAGTGGGATATCTGCTTTATGACGGGGGTGGGCGACAAGAATGAAGCGCATGTCCACAACCGTACGGCAAATCCGGAAGGTTGGAATGGAATGACTGTTGATGAATATCTTAACTATAAAGATTTTTTGGCGTCGTATAGCTACAGGCCTCCGGTTGGAGCTCTTATGGGTGGCTCGATGACGGATTCTTTGATTTCTGACTGGGTAATATTTACTTCAACAGAGACTTACATAGACGCCAACGCGTCGTTCCTTGTGGCAAACGTACTTCTTTCTCCGGAAAAATCTGCTGCTGACACGTCCAAGAAAGATACCACCAAGGCCGACTCCACGAAGGAAGCGATTGTCGAAATTGCGAAAATCGGCGAAGCCCGCCTGGCTGTCGTGAACAACGGTGTGACCCTGGATGTGAACTACACGCTCCCCACGGAACAGAACGTGAAGATTTCGCTGGTGTCTGTGAAGGGCAAAGTCCAGAGGCTGTATGCTCCGGGCCGCCAGACCGCCGGCGGCCACGCCTTGCAGTGGAATACGGAAACAATCCCCGCCGGCGCCTACATCGTGAATTACACCGCCGGCAGCTTCCACCAGCACAAACTGGTGAAGATTACACGCTAAAACGTGTTCTTACAAAAACGTGTTAAAAATCTTTTATTTACAATTTCTTGTATACAGGGGCAGGCGATCCGATGACGCCTGCCCTTATTTTCTAAATTGTAGCGCGAAACAATAAAAATGCGGTCTAGCCGCAGAGGTATATATATAATGTCTAAGACGATTTTGCTTTTCCCCGGCCAGGGTGCCCAGTATGTGGGCATGGGCCAGACGCTCGCTTCTACTTTTGAACCGGCCAAGAAACTCATGATGCAGGCCGACGAAATTCTCGGTTTCTCGCTTTCCAAGCTCATGGCCGAAGGTCCCGAAGATGTTTTGAAGAGCACCGACAACACGCAGCCGGCTCTTTTTACCGTGTCTGCCATGGTGATGGAACTCCTCAAGTCCGAAGGCTTTGCCTTTGACTATGTGGCCGGTCACTCTCTCGGTGAATACTCCGCTATTTACGCCGCCGGCGGTTTCAGCTTTGAAGAAGGTCTCCGCTTGGTGCGTACCCGTGGCGAACTCATGGCCAGTGCCGGTTCCAAGAATCCGGGTGCCATGGCTGCTATCATGGGCCAGGACGAAGCCAAGATTCTTGAACTTTGCGAAGCCGTGAAGGATGCTGGTACCGTGGTTCCGGCAAACATCAACTGCCCGGGCCAGATTGTGGTGTCCGGTGCGGTCGCTGGCGTGAACAAGCTCGTTGAAAACTGCGGTGCCGCCGGTATCAAGGCCATTCCGCTCGCCGTGTCTGGCGCCTTCCACAGCCCGCTCATGCAGTTTGCACAGGCAGGCCTTGCCGAAGCTATTGCAAAGACCAAGTTTAACGATGTCGAAAAGCCGGTCATTGCCAACGTGATTGCTGAACCGGTCACGAAGGGTGCCGAACTTGCCGAACTTTTGGTGAAGCAACTGGTATCTCCGGTCCGTTGGAACGACTGCATGAACAAGGCTATGTCCTTGGGCGTGACGCAGGGCGTCGAAGTGGGTTCCGGCAAGGTGCTCATGGGCCTGATGCGCAAGATTAGCCGCGACGTGAAGGTTACTCCGGTCGAAACGATCGAAGCTTTCCAGGCTCTCAAGGGATAATTTTAACTACAAACCACAGGTAACTACTATGGGTAAACTTACTGGTAAAAAGGCAATCGTGACCGGCGCTTCTCGCGGTATCGGTCTTGCCATTGCAACCAAGCTCGCCAGCGAAGGTGCTGACGTTGCCATTCTCTCTACCTCGGTCAAGGAAGAACTGGCCGCTAAACTTTCCGCCGAACTTGGGGTGCAGGTCAAGAGCTATGCTTGCAACGTGGCCGACTCCGAAACGGTGCAGAACGTGTTCAAGCAGATTATTGCTGACATGGGCACGGTCGACATTCTGGTGAACAACGCCGGTATTACCCGCGATGGCCTGCTCATGCGCATGAAGGACGAAGACTTCGACGCCGTGATCGCCACCAACCTGCGTTCCGTGTTCCTTTGCACCCGTGCCGTGGCCCGCACCATGATGGGCAAGCGCACCGGCCGTATCATCAACATTTCGAGCATTAACGCCCTGCACGGCCAGGCTGGTCAGGCAAACTATGCCGCAGCCAAGGCTGGCATTATCGGCATGACCCGCTCGAACGCTATGGAATTTGCCTCCCGTGGCATTACCGTGAACGCCATTGCCCCCGGTTTTATCGGTACCGACATGACCGCTGCCATGGATGAAGCCACCAAGGAAAAATATGCCGCCCAGATCCCCCTCGGACGTATCGGAAAACCCGAAGATATTGCCAATGCGGCCGCATTTTTGGCATCCGACGACGCCTGCTACATCACCGGCCAGATTCTTGGTGTCGATGGTGGGTTGAACGCCTAGGCATTTTTTACTAAATTTGAACTCAAACAATCAATCCAAATGGAGATTACAATGAACGAAGAAATTTTCAAGAAGGTCACCGCTGTTATCGTTGACAAGCTCGGCGTTAAGGCTGAAGATGTGAAGCCGGAATCCGAATTCGGTAACGACCTCGGTGCCGACTCCCTCGACCGCGTGGAACTCGTGATGGCCCTCGAAGACGAATTCGAAGTCGAAATCCTCGACTCCGACGCCGAAAAGTTTGCCAAGGTTGCCGACGTGGTTGCCTTCATCGAAGCTAAGAAGGCTTAATTTATTAGCCTCTCTCGATAAGAAACTAGACTGGGTGGCCCGGAATGGGTTGCCCTTTCTTTTTTAAACTTGAAACCTATCTATGGAAAATCAAAATCTACTCCACAAAGTGCTGAAACTCTGGTTTCGCCAGAAGTCCGATGGCGGGCTTGAGGCGAAGCTCGGGTACCGGTTCAAGGATCCTGAACTTTTGGCGCACGCCCTGGTGCACCGCTCCTTTTTGACGGGCACGGACATGCCTTACGTGAGCAACAACGAACGTCTGGAATTCCTGGGCGATTCCGTGCTGAACATGCTCACCACCGAATACCTTTACAAGACTTACCCCGACGACCCGGAAGGTGAACTTTCCAAGCGCAAGAGCGCGATTGTTTCGGGACATGCCTGCGCGCAGTCTTCCAAGGAATGGAGCCTGAGCGAATACGTGAAGGTGGGCAAGGCCGAAGAAAAGCTCGGCGGCCGCGGCAAAGAAAGTATTCTGGCCGACGCTTACGAAGCGGTTCTTGGCGCCGTCTATCTGGATGGTGGCCTCGAAGAAGTCCGCGTGATTCTGAACAAGTTCCACTTTCCGCGTGTGCAAGAGATTATCTCTGCCGAAGACTTTATCAACCACAAGAGTGAATTGCTGGAATATCTGCAGGGCAAGCTCCGCACGGTGCCGGAATATGTGGTGGTCGATGAATCGGGCCCGGAACACCAGAAGGTGTTCACGGTCGAAGTCCATGTGGACGGCCGCGTGTACGGTCGCGGACAGGGTGGCAACAAGAAGAAGGCCGAACAGGAGGCCTCTCGCGTGTCGCTCGAAATGCTTTTAGCTGAGGCTGCCAAAGCCGAATCGGAAAAAGGCCCCGAAGAATCGAAGCCTAAAAAGCAGAAGCAGCGCCACGTCGGCCTGCCGTAATCTTGTCTTTTGCATTGTCATCCCGGGCTCCGACCCGGGATCTCCTTTTTACTTGATGATAAAGTCGCTGGGCTTGATGCCGTAGAACACGACGTCGTCAATCCAGAATTCTGTGCTGTCGTAGGCGGCGATCGAAATCGTCGTCACGTTCTCGCTGATGACTTCCCAGCCGAGGTTTCCGTACTTGTCGTCGCGCGGCTTGAAGTTTTCGGGCTTTATAACTCGGCGCGTCCACTCGTCGCTAGTCTTGAGCGTGTCGTAGGCGAGTGTCTTGCCTTCGGTGTTTGATTCGCCCAAGGTTTCCAGGATAATCGAGATGACGCCTGTGCCGCGAGCGTAGTAAACGATAGAATCGGTCGCGGACAAGTCGCAGGGCGATTCTTCCTTGCAAATCCAGATTCCGTAGAACGACCAGGAACCACGCATGGCTGCCGAAGTTTCCCAATAAATAGCGTTCCCTTCGCGATCTGCGCCCGCTTCGACAATGAATTCCGAGAGGTCTTTGCGGGTTTCGGGAATGATTTCGACTTCGGGAGTCGTCTTGACGCTTGTGTCGGTAGAAGACATGTAGCCCGTTTCGCTGATGCCGAGTTCCTTGATTGTGAATTGGGCACTTGCCGATTCAAAATCCAGCACCTTGACCGAGTCGGGCTCGAAGGTGCGCACGTTTGCAGAAACATCTTCGCCGGCATCGATTTTGGTGGACTGTTCGACAACGCTGTCGCCAATGATCACGCGCATGTCGTATTCGTACGGCGGCAGCGAATCCATTTCGTAAAAGCCTTCGCTGTCGGTTTTAACCAGGCGATCGGTGCCGTACACTTGCACCCAGGCGTAGTCGACGCTGTCGGGCAAGTAAACCTTGCCGCGCAGGCTGCCCGTTTTTTCGAGGGCGTACTGTACGGAATCGCCTTCTTGAATGTCTTTGGCCGAAATCTTGGTGAACAGGCCTTCGCCGGCGTCGACAATTTCAATCATTGCCTCATTTACGCTAAGGCTGTCGATGTGAATTTGGCCCAAGGAATCGGTCGTGAATTCCTCGAAGAAAATAGCTTTGGAAGAATCGTCTTCGATGTCGCGGACAAAGTCCACGGAACGCATGCGGGCGACAACGCCCACCGCCGGTTTAGAATCTTCACGGACAATCTGAATCAAGAACGCGTTTTCGGTTTCAACGGTACTAATGCCCGCGACTTCTTTGTCGGAGCAAGCCCAAAAGGCCAGGGGCGCTAAACACGCGAGTAGCAAAAACAGTCGTTTCATGTTTTACCCCTCTTTCTTGGTTCGTGGATCGTTAGAAATGTCGGCCACCGGGTAAAGCGCAAATACAAACTGCATAGCGCGGTTAGGCTTGTTGACCTCGGCCACTCTGCGTTGTACCTGGCGCCTGAACTCCAGAGTCATTTCGTTCAAGTCGGCAAAGCAGTCCTCATCGACTCCCACCAGCAGCGAAGAAATATTGCGCTTGGCAGGTTCCACTGCAATCAGGGAGTTCTGCGCGAGCGCCAAAAGTTGATTCTGGTAGCTGCGGATGGCGGCGGTCTTTGTGGCTGACCCTGCCGATGTAAAGTTAGCAGTTGTTGCGGCGTAACGTTCCGAGGCAAGCGGCGTAATGAGCTTTAAATCCTTCAAAACGGTTATGGCTTCGCGGACTTGGTCTTCGGAAACGGTCGGCGAAATCTGCTTGACCAGGTGCGAAACTTCGGCATGCCCGCCATTCATCTCGATAAGGGCGCGCACCACGGGAATCCACCACTTGCTTAAGAACAGGTATTCGCTTGCACTCAGCTTGCGCAAGTCCACATCTTGCAAGGCGAGCGCCATCTTGTAAAGCTTGTCCTTTTTGGCGGGGGACTTGGTCTTGGAGGCGGCCACCAGAATTTCGAAAAGTTCGCCCTTGCGGCCCTTTAGGTCGAGCAAGTCTTTTGCCAAGGGAATGCTGCGGTTCGGCAGGTGCAGTTCCTTGTTCAGCACTCGGAAAATCTGGCTTGTTTCAAGCCCCAATTTTTGCCCCATTATCTTGTAGGAATACAGTGGCATATCCAGCTTGCGCTGGGTATAGTAATTCTTGAGCAGGTCCCTGTAATCGCTTATTTCGTCAATGTTGAGCATAGGCCAGTTCCCTAAATAGTAATCCATTCAATAAAATAACCTTTTCTCGGGCCGAAAAGCAAAAAAAGAGCGAATCGTTTTTGACAAAAATGCAATAGAAGAATCTCCAAAGGCGTGATTTTGGCCCGTTTTAGAGGTAATTTGATATTGGTTGGTAAAAAAGAGGGATGTTGGGATGAAATACAATTCATTTTTGACAGTGCTGGCGCTTGTGGCGCCCACCATGGTCTTGGCCAAAGAAGGCCCCTGTGACATTTACGCAAAGGCAAACACCCCGTGCGTGGCGGCGCATAGTTTGACGCGCGCGCTTTTCGGGGAGTATAATGGCAACCTGTACCAGGTTCGTCGAGCCGATGGAGCCACTAAAGATATTCCGCTCGAAGAAAAGGGCGGGTATGTCAATTCCTCGGTGCAAGACGAATTCTGCAAAGGTTCCAGGTGTACCATCTCGATCATTTACGACCAGTCGGAATACAAGAACGACCTGAAAAAATCGCCCGTGGTATACTGGCTTAAAGAAGGCGGTAAAGAGGCGATTGCGGACAAGGCTCCCATTTACATTAACGGGCGCAAGGCTTATGGCTTTTATCGCGACGCCTGGTCTGCCACCGGTTACCGCAATAACAATACCAAAGGTGTAGCCACCGGCGACGAAGAAGAATCCATGTACATGGTCGTTGACGGCAGACATTACAACGACTTGTGCTGTTTCAACTACGGAAATGCAGAAACAACCGGTAACGATGACGGCCCTGGAACCATGGAATGCATCTACTTCGGAAGCGACAAGGACTGGGGCGGTCCAGGACAAGGAAACGGTCCGTGGGTTGCCGCCGACTTGGAAGACGGCGTATTCAAGGGAAACGATGCTGGTTGGCAATGGGGCAAGACCCATACAACACCGTGGCCAGACGCACTTTCTATTGAAGCAGACTATGTGACCGCCATGCTCAAAGGACCGAATGACGGAACGTTCAAGCTCAAGGGCGGCAGCGCTCAAAAAGGAACCCTCAACACCATGTGGGACGGACCGCGCAAAAGAGGCTACAGCCCACGCAAGCTGCAAGGCGCCATCGTGCTCGGCAATGGCGGTGACGGCAGCGACGGCGGTGCAGGAACGTTCTTCGAAGGTGTGATGACCATCGGAAACCCGCCCGATTCCGTTGACGATTTGGTACAGGCAAACATCGTTGCCGCCGGTTACGGAAGCAAAATTGACATTTTCAAAAAAGTCGAAATTGAACCGTTCAAAGATACACTTACCATCCCCGGAAAAATCGAAGTCGAGAACTATGATAAAGGCGGCAACGGCCGCGGATTCCTGGACAGCGATATCGAAAACGAAAACAGCCTCTACCGCGATGACAACGCAGGCCTCGACAGCGCAGAAGGCGCCATCATTTACGGCTGGGGTTATGCCGATGACTGGTTACGTTACACGGTAAAAGCGTCCAAGAACGACTCGCTCACGCTCACGGCGCGCGTCGCCTCCCCAAGCGATAGCACATTCTTCTCCGTACTCGTTGACGAGAAAAAAGTCGTCACCGTGATGGTCCCGAATACCGGCGACTGGAAGACGTTTGAAACGGTTGCGGTTTCCGTGCCCGCAATTGCAGAAGGTGCGCATGTGCTAAAAATAAAGATTGACAAGCCGTACTTCAATCTCGACTGGATTGAATTTACAATCGCAAAATCCACCACCCAAATGCCGAGATTCAAAAGCAACTTCACTTCAACACCACAAACGGCTACCGTATATGACGTTCTCGGAAATCGCGTTATCACTTTCCGTGCAGATGAAAAGACGATATATAGAGCATGGGATAAAGTTCGTATGAATCTTCCCAACGGAATTTATGTCATCAAAACGAACAATAAAATTGTCCGAGCAGTAAAGACAAAATAAGACACCTCCACACACCCCAAAAACACCCCGCAGGCTCTAGCTTGCGGGGCGTTTCTATTGAAAGGGTGGATATCTGACTAAATGAGACCTTCGAAGAAGTTGTTACCCCAATGAGACTCCGTATTTGGCTATCGCATTAAAGAACTTATGACGCCAAATACTCCGCGCTTCTACGGCTCGTTAATACGAGCCGCATCCGCTTGGCGCAAGGGCAACATCTTTTAAATCAGTCCTTCAAAGAAGTTGTTGCCCTTGTCATCCACGAGGATGAATGCGGGGAAGTCCTTGATGGTGATCTTGCGGATGGCTTCCATGCCGAGTTCCGGGAAGGCCACGATGTCGTTCGAAAGAATGTTCTGTTCAGCGAGAATGGCTGCTGGACCGCCGATGGAGCCGAGGAAGAATCCACCGTACTTCTTGCAGGCGTCGGTCACGTCCTGAGAGCGGTTGCCCTTAGCGACCATGATCATCGAAGCACCCTTGCTCTGGAAGCGCATCACGTACGGGTCCATGCGGTTAGCCGTCGTCGGGCCGAAGCTACCCGTGGGCATGCCTGCCGGAGTCTTGGCCGGGCCTGCGTAGTAAATCGGATGGTCAGACACGACCTTGAGCACGGTCTTTTCTTCGTCCGTGAGTTCTTCGCCGCGTTCCTGCTTGTCGAAGATTTCGGCAATCTTGGCGTGGGCCATGTCGCGAGCCACAATCATCGTGCCCTTGAGGCTAAGGCGCGTCTTCACCGGATACTTGGTGAGGTCGGCGAGCACTTCCTTCATCGGACGGTCGAGATCGATTTCAATAGCCGGAGCGAGGTTCACAGCGTTGCCAGCCGGGATGTAGTTTTCCGGATGGTGTTCCATCTTTTCGAGCCAGAGGCCGTTTTCGTCAATCTTGGCCTTGATGTTACGGTCGGCAGAGCAGCTAACGCCGATAGAAACCGGGCAGCTAGCAGCATGACGCGGAGCGCGAATCACGCGAACATCGTGCACCAGGTACTTGCCGCCGAACTGGGCGCCAATACCTGTCTTCTGGCAGATGTGGAGAACCTTTTCTTCCATTTCGAGGTCGCGGAAAATACGACCGCCTTCGGAACCGCTGGTCGGAATATCATCGAGGTAGCCGCAGCTAGCGAGCTTCACCATGTGGGTGTTCATTTCGGCAGAGGTACCGCCAATCACGATAGCGAGGTGGTACGGAGGGCATGCGGCTGTACCGAGAGTCTTCACCTTTTCGGCGAGGAACTTTTCCAAGGACTTCGGGTTGAGGAGCGCCTTGGTCATGGGCCAGTAGTAAGTCTTGTTAGCAGAGCCACCGCCCTTGGCGACGAACAAGAACTTCATTTCGGCACCTTCTTCGGCGTGGATGTCGATCTGAGCCGGGAGGTTGCAACCGGTGTTCTTTTCTTCGTACATCGTGAGCGGAGCAATCTGGCTGTAACGAAGGTTCTTGGTGGTGTAGGCGTTGTAGACGCCTTCCGAAATGGCTTCGGCGTCGTCAAAACCAGTCCAGACTTGCTGGCCCTTGTGGGCAACGCAAATAGCCGTACCGGTGTCCTGGCAGAACGGGAGAATGCCCTTGGCGGCAACGCAGGCGTTCTTGAGCATAGTGAGGGCGACAAACTTGTCGTTATCCGAAGCTTCCGGATCCTGGAGAATCTTGGCGACCTTGGCCGTGTGGGCCGGGCGCAGGCAGAATTCCACTTCTTCGAAAGCTGCCTGGGCGATCTTGGTCAAGGCTTCCTTGGAAACTTTGAGGATTTTCTTGCCTTCGAATTCGGCGACGGTAACGCCGTCTTTGCCGAGGTTTACGTATTCGGTAGTATCTTCACCGTGCTGGACGGTAGCTTCGTATTTGAATGCCATAGTAGTTAGCCTGTTTTAAGGTTGTTGTTGTCTTCCCGCACCTAGATGACAATAGCCACTTGCAGCTTTGCTGCTTAGTGGATATGATCCTCGGAACGGGGACGGGATCTCCTTTTCCAGCCTGAAAAAAGAATTCTTTTTCTCGGCTAGGAGGGGAAGACAATTGAGGTTGAATGTTTTTTTTATGCGTGTAATTTAAAATTTCTTGCAGTCTCCGTCCTAAAAAAGCTGCCTGAATGGAGTGGTTTAGCCCGCGGCGGTGTGCGAAAAATCGCAAAAAGCCGATGAAAAGACGAAAATAGCGGACAATTTGAACTTTTTTTATAAAAAACTTGGCGAACGACCGAAATTTGTACTATTTTTTACATCGTAAAAAGTTTAAACTGAAGAGGATACTATGAAGATCAAGACTCTCATGCTGGCAACCATGCTTGCCTCTGCTGTTGTTTTTGCAGCCCCGGCTGCCAAGAAGGAAGCTGCCCCGGCCGCTAAGCCCGCCGCTGCCGCTCCTGCCGCCGAAGCCGCCAAGCCGGCTCCCGCAGCTGCTCCTGCCGCAGCCCCCGCTGCTCAGCCCGCCGCCGAAGCTCCGAAGGCCGAAGCCGCCAAGGCTGAACCGGCTCCCGCCGCCGCACCGGCTGCCGCCGCTGCTCCTGCCGCTGCCGACACCGCCAAGGCTACCGAAGCCGCACCTGCCGCTGCTGATTCTACCGCAGCCGCGGCCCCGGCTGACTCCGCCGCCGCTCCGGCTGAAGCCGTAGCCGCCGCCGACACCGCCAAGGCCGATACCGCCAAGACCGAAGTGCTCGAAGCCAAGGCTGAAGAAGCCCCGGTCGACAGCGCCGCTCTCGCCAAGGCCGAAGAAGAAAAGAAGGCTGCCGAAGAAGCCGCCAAGGCCCGTGCCGAAGAACAGGCTGCTCTTGAAAACAGCACCGCCGGTTCTGCCAAGACCTCTATCATGGAAAACCCGTGGGAATTCCTGATCGTGTCTGCCGCCTTCGTTGCTTCTGTGCTCGTGATCATCTTCACCGGCAAGGACTAATCTAGCGGTTTAAAATCCACAGATTTTCAGAGGTCGACACCTACGGGTGCCGACCTTTTTTTGTTGCCACCATGTCATGCCTGTTTTTTTTGTCATGCCGGACTAGGTCCGGCATCTCCTTTTCCACCGCTCGCCTGTAAACAATTTTAAACCTTGTTCTATATATTTCTTACTAAAATCTTTTATACGAAACGGCGTGTCCCAAATCATTGAAAATTGCCGTTTTTGAGAGCAAAAAGCGAACATTTTCTGTTTTTAACGCAACCGCTTTTTGACTAATAAATCTATTTTTAATTTTGTGTATTTGGGCGTTTGCTTAACGGGTGCAGCTGTACCCGCCATTTGGTTGTATACAAAGGAGGCTATTGTGCCTAAAACGAAGTGTCTTGTGTCTGCGATGTTTATCGCGATGGCTGCTGTGACTGCCATGGCTGCAACTCAGGAACAACCTACTCCTTACGATTTGCTCCGTCCGATTTTCCCGCTGACTTGGGATTCCACTGTATTTGACACGTTTGACACGACAGTGACCATAAAGCACAATATGGTGCCCAAGAACCGCACCCCGGCCGCTTACATGCCGAATGTCCTTATTCCCGATACTTTGAACCAGGCTTACCTGGATGCCATGAACACGCATATTTCTCCGATTCGTGTGAACCAGGCCGGTTACCTTGAAAAGGACCCTGAAAAGCAATTCTTCTATGTGGGTAACGCTTCTACTTTCGAAGTGGTGGATATCGACGGTAAATCCCTGGACCCGAAGGTAACGGGTACATTCCAGCCCAGCACTAAGACGACTTCTTCTACTTGGCGTATCATTGCTGGTACCAATGCTGCAACTCATGATAAACTGCGCTACGAAGTTAACATTACAGGCCCTTCGGGAACTATTCAAGTCGGACATCTTCCGGCTGGACTTCCTACCAAGACCCGTCTTCGCGTTAAAGTCGGGAATGAACTTTCTAGTACGTTCATTATAAGTGATGAAGTTTATTCCATGGTGAAGAATGCCGCCCTTAAGTTCTACGGAATCAACCGTAGCGGCAATTCGGAATCTTGGTTCCACCCGGCAAGTCATACTTTGGATGGTATGGGCGCTCTTGCGAAGATTACCGGAGAGGGAAATGCTGCTCAATTTTATTCGGGCGTCAACGAGGCTATGGCAGGAACGTTGGCTGGTGGCTTCTATGACTGCGGCGACCACTTGAAGGAATCCCAGACGCAGATGTTTGCCATGGCGGTGGCCGCCGTGATGACGGCTACGAACCCCGATGCCGACGATGACGTTTACGCCTTTAACCATGGTGAAACGGTGAATACCGACGGTATTCCGGACATGTTACGCGAAGTAAAACATGCTGCTGATTTTGTCCTTAAAGCCTATGTACGAGCCAAGGGCGTGATTGATGATATGGCGCTTTCGATTGGTGATTTCCAACCTGACCATATGTGGTGGGGTCGTCCGGAAACCCAGGACAAGTTGCCAATGGATTCGAGCAAGGGGGACCCGGCTATAAGCAGAGGTGGTCCTTTAACTAGACACGTTCGTTTGGGGGAAATTGGTTCTTCTGTTGCTGGTGAAACGGCTGCGGGCCTCGCTATTTTGGCTAGGAGTTATGCCGAATATGATAAACCCTTTGCCGATAGCTGCTTGATGGTTGCTAAAAAGATGTATGAATTCGGAAAAAATATTGCTACTGGTAAAACAGCAGGGTATAAGTACAATACGACTCCTCTTTTTAACACCCCGGCATATAACGGTTCTACCATTTTCCATGACGACATGGCTCTTGCTGCAGTAGGTTTGCTCTATGCCACTAAGGATACGACGTACCTTTACGATATCGCTGAAAACCCCGCGTTGCGAGGCGACCAAGGCAAACAGGACTTTGCGTATGATAACCCACGGGGATTGTTCCGTGGCGGGTGGTTCACCTTCAAACAGGCTGGTTTCTTTAAAAACGGCGCCAATACGGACTGGGCTAGTACTTTTACATTTGCCTTGTATGCGTTCTATAAATTGATTCTTAAAGATGAAGCGACGGCCGCCTCGTACGGCATTAGCAACGATAGACGTTTGGAATATGCAGAAGATGTTGCTTACACTATGGCGACCAACGTGTCTGCCGTCTCTTATAAAGAATCAGGAGTGCCGAAAGAATCCATCGTATTGCCTAAGGGTATGGGGGGATGGGGTGTTGCTGATGCTGGTACATTGCAATACGAACCGATATGGTACACCATGTACACCACTCAGACTTGGATTTATAACCGTTACCAGTTAGGCAACACGATTGACGTTTTTACTTATGCTGATGTGACAAAAGATTTGGAAGGTGTGGCATTACCCCAAACTGGTATTCAAGACTGGAAGTCTGCCGAAATGTACCAGTTGGGCATTAACCAGTTGAACTACATGCTAGGCATGAACCCCTGGGATGTTTCGTTTATTTATGGTATTGGTGACAAAAATGATGCTCACCCGCACCACCGTGCCGCTAACCCCGAAGGCAAGAACATGCCGGGTGCCGCCTACAAGTACAGGCCCCCTGTAGGTGCTTTATTTGGTGGTGTTAGGGCAGATGAACCGTGGAATCCCGAAGGTCATGGTGGAACAAGTAACGCGAGCTGGGATAATTATAAAATTTCTGAAGCTTGTCTTGATGCTTCTGCAATCCTCATTGGAAGTACGATGTTGGTCGCTCAGAAATCCGATAGAACCGTAGCTCCTGATGTTAACGTGGAAATCCGCCATGTGAGCATGGACTCTGCCATTGTGGTGGTCAAACTTTCAAAACGTGGAACTTCGACCATTTACTACGGCACTAGTGAAACCTCAATGACCGAGGTTGCTGTTCCAGACAGTAATGTGGCGGGAGTGCGTCATGAAATCATCTTGCGCGATTTGCAGCCGGGGACGGGGTACTACTTCTATGTTGTGGGTGCGAACGCCTACAATCCGGACAACAAGACCACCAAGTACATGGTGGATTCTACAAAGACGCCGTTTAGCTTTACTACACTCAATACGGTGGAAAGTGCCCAAATTACGAACGTGACCGTGTGTAACCTGTTTGGCGATAGTGCCGAAATCATGTGGTACACCCCGAACGGTGAATACGAATCCAAGATTTATTGGGATACGGTTCCGCATACGAACCCCTCTGAGTACGCCTTTAACAGTGGCGCTGGCAATGCCGACGTGTCTGGCATTCCGACCAAGTTCCACTACGTAAAAATCGGTGGTCTTAAGGAACAGACGACTTACTATTACATGGTCGAAAGTAACGGACAGCGCACCAATGTGGATGACGAGACGGGTGAATTGCTGAAGTTTACCACGCCAGTGGGTTGGTATGACTTTAGTATTCGTGCTTATCAGTATGTGGATGATGCTAGTGGTCTTGATGCCATGGACATCAATATTTACAATAATGAATCTAGACCGTTCGATAATCTTGAATTGCGCTTGTACTTTACGGCCTTGCCCGAAGAAGTGGATAATTGCGCCTTCCTTATTGATACGGACATTTTGCAGGCGTACGATGAAGCTGGCTTTAACCATCCGCTTTGGGACAAAGATGAAAATAATGTTGGCGATTCCGTCCGTGCGCTTATGAGAGATTCCAAGCCGGAACCGTTGCCTGATACCTATGACCCGGCAACAGGCAAACAGTCTTACTACTTCCCTGTACCTCTCGGCCCAGCTGTAGTGAGGTCTGCGTCTAGAGTTCGTTTGGATTTTATGTTCTCTCAAGGAGGATCCAACGATGGTTTTGAACATTGTGAGACGCATCGTATACCCCAGAAAAAGCAATTGGGTGTAAATACGGGTGACTGGTCTTGGCGCCCGCACAAGTTCTTGGAAGATGGTGCCGATTATGCTGGCATGCCGGTCGAAAGCAAGGACTATGGCGACTTCGATACGGATATTCCTATTAACCCGTTTATTACGGTTTATCGTAAGAATGAATTTATTTGGGGTTACAGCCCGTCTTACCAAGAAATGACCAAGAAGCGTGCCCATTACGAAATGGATGTGCATCTTGATGCTCCGTTTAACGTGTCTGACGGTTCTTACGTGCAGATTGACCAGACTAGCAGCACTGTGTACGTGAGGGGTTATGCCCAGGTCTCGGAACAGGGCTACATTACGCGTATTTGGGCGAACGGTCAAGAAATTAAAACAACTCTTGTTAGGGTTGCTGGTAGCGATGAAATCACCTTGATTGATGTTGAAAATCATGATGTTGTGGCTCATTATAATGTAAAGAGAGGTGATGGCCCCATTGACTCGACTGGTCTTTGGACTTTGAACATTCCTGTGAAGATGAAGATCGGTAGCAACAAGATTGATGTAACGATTTTCGCCGGTGCAAACCCGGAATGCGAAGAATGTGCTGAAAATGGCGGCTGTGCCTTTATCAACCGCAGTTACTATGTGCAGTTTACTCGCGGCAACATGACCCAGTCTATGCTCACTCTTAAGGATGAAGCGGGCAACCCGGTGACCTCTCCGGCAGACCCGTCTAACACTCGTTTCTTTGTTTACTTGAACGATAAGGATAAGGCCGGAACCTCTGCGCCGATCGAAGTCCTGATTGTGAACAACAAGAAGAGCGATACCTTGAAGGTGAAGATGGTGGAAGATGCCTCTAACCCGGGTAGCTTCAAGAGTGCATTTGCTATTACGGCTACTTCTATTGCTCCGGAAGCTCGAAACGGCAACCAGATTTCGTTCTTTGCGGGTGACACCATCCAGGTAATTTATACCGACCCGGATGACGAAGAAGATATCTCGAAGCAGAGCTTCTATGCCGAGGCCAAGTACCCCGAACCCACGAAGGTGCTTGCCCAGGATACCGACTGCGATAACGTGGCCGATAAACTCTTGGTCGAGTTTAGCAACACGCTGATTAGCGACTACAGTTTTGACAGCATTCGCGTGTACTTGCCGGGCATGGCCGACACGGTGACCTTGAAGGTGGACGCCTCGAAGGCTAAGTTGGACGGTATCGCCGACATCAGCCGCTCGCTCGAAGGCCGTGCTGCCGGTGTGAGTGTGCAGAACGTGTCGGG
>NZ_ONDD01000047.1 GCF_900316465.1 uncultured Fibrobacter sp.
GTATAACTGTGAGCCATAAGCTCCATGCGTTAAGCAGGAGCGTTGGCGAGAGTGAGGCGATGTCACATTCTTGTTTTGAAATAGAGCCGAACGGTATAAAAAAGGCCCGGCCCATAAGGCCGGACCCCTTCTCTCTCGTTTGATTGGTATTACTTAATCTGGATTGCACGCACCATGTTCGTTCCGTTTCCGCGGATCTTGGCAACGTACATGCCTGCGGGGAACTTGGCGAGCGAAAGTGTTCCGCTCACGTTGTCGATAGCCATGAGCTTGTCGCCCTTGGTGCTGAAAATTTCAACCGTCATGGGGGCGCCTGCAATGTGCAAGGCGTTGCTCGAGAACGTTACGTTGAAGTTTACGCTTGTCTTTGCAAAAATCGGGACTTCGTTGCCACCATTATTCTGGTTGTTTCCGTTGTTATTTCCGTTCTGGTTATTATTGCCGCCGTTTTGGTTGTTGTTACCCTGGTTTTCGTTACCGTTGGAACCACTATTGTTTCCTTCATTATTTCCGGCGTTGGCTGCGCACTTGGTGTAGCTGGCGGGGTTGGTAGAAAGGTAGCCTTTCACCAGATTGCCCGATGTGGTATACTGGAGCGAAGTCTTGGTTGAAGAGCCTTGGAAAGCGGCGGTGCCTTCGTTAATGGTGGAGGCAGACCAGTTCGCCCAAGAAAGCTGATACTTGTTCACGTATTCCTGCCAGCTCTGGTTACGGCCCTGGTCCGGATTTCCGGCACCGCTTGCATCTGCCGTGCCCCATTCCGAAATGAATACGGAAAGACCAGCCTTGATTGCCTTTTCGCCCTTGACGCCTTCGCTTTCGCCGCCCCAGCTGTAAGTTCCTTCCCAGTTGTGGCTGTTAGCGTAGTAGTGCAGGGTGTAGGCGGTATTTTTCTTGGAGTCGCTGACTTCGTTGCCGATAGCGTCAGACGGGTTCTGGTCCCAAGAGGGGTTGCCCACGAGCACCAGGTTGTCGGAATACTGGCGAATCACTTCAATAACCTGGTTTGCGTAGTTCTTGACATCGCTCCAAGGAATCTGCTGCGGTTCGTTGTAGACTTCGAAAATCACGTTGTCGTACTTGCCGTAGGTTTCGGCCATTTCTTTAAAGAAATTCTTGGCGGCATCGGTCTGCTTGTGGGCTTCGTGGGAATGCCAGTCGATAATCACGTAAATGTCGTTCTTGATTGCGGCTTCGACGACGGTCTTGACGAATTGCTTCTGGTGTTCGGAGTCGCTGGCGTAGCCCTTGAGCTGGATCCCGTTCCATTCGCCCTTCCAGTCTTCGTTGCCGGTAGCCATGGCGGCGCGCACAATCTGGATTTTCATGTCGTTCACCATGGTGGAAATGCCTTCTTCACTCCAAAATTCCAAAGCCTGGGGCATTAGGCTCCAGTAAAGGCTCATGCCTCGCACTTGAACTTCGGCACCGTCCTTGACGCCTTCGCAGCTGCCGTAAATACGGCCTTGACCTTGTGAGTTCTTGCCGGTCATCAACTGACCATATTGGCTAACAGGACCCACGCGGGTGGGGGTAATATCTTGGGCGGTGGCAAAGGTTGCACACAGGGCCAAAGATGACAGCAGTGCAGGTATGGATAAAGATTTCATAGAACATCCCTCTTTTTAACGAAAATAGGTTTTAAAGGGTAAAAACGAGAAAAAGCGGAACCTATTTCTGTTTACAGCTGTGTAACGGCTGAAAACGGGCTTTTTTGCGGCTTTAAGGCGTGATTTTAAGCACGTGGTATAAAAATAAAAGTTGCTTTTTTGCAAAAATCCATTATCTTTGAGGGTAGAATAAAAAAGGAGTATATATATGGGATGTAAAGTTTGGGCCGCGTCTTTGGCGTTGGCGTTTGGTCTTTCTCAAGCGACGGTGAATTTCCCGTTTCCGCAGATGTCCGATTACGGTGGAAATGCAACCTTGCTGAGTGACAAGGTTGCCGCTTCGGAACAGCTGAAAAAGCAGTTCCTGTACTGGAAACAGGCCATGTACAACGAATCGGGCGATATTGCGGGCATTCGTTCGGACCCCGGTTCCGATGCGTATTTTTCGGAAGGTGTCGGTTACGGCATGCTTCTGATGGTGTATTTTAGTGACAACACGACCAGTTACCAGGCTGAATTCGACAAGATTTGGAATTTCTACAAGAAGTTCCAGAACGAAAACGGACTCATGATCTGGAAAATCGGTAACCTTTCGGAATCTTGGGATGCGGGTAACGGTGCCGCACTCGATGGCGATATCGATGCCGCTGCAGCCTTGGTGATGGCTTACTACCAGTTCGGCGACGAAAAGTACAAGGAAGACGCCAAGAAGCTCATCCAGGCCATGAAAAAGTCCGAGTTCGAAAGCAACGGCTTGCACTTGCCGGGCGACAAGTGGGGCGACGCTGGCTTTAACCGTAAGAATCCGGGTTACTTCGATCCGGCCTACATGCCCCTGTTTGCCGCAATCGATGAAGAAAATGCCGAATTCTGGAGCTCTACCGCCTACGATGCGAACATGAAACTGTACGAATCCAGCTCTGCCGAAGTCAAGACGGGCTTGATTGATGACTGGACCGACAAGAACGGCAAGAGTGAAGACGACTATTACAGCTACGATGCTTCGCGCGCCCCCTGGCGTAACGCGAAGGCTGTGTGCTGGCATGGCGACCAGCGTGCGCTCGCCATCGACAAGAAGATGGCTGAATTCGTGTCGACGGTCAATGCTTCTAGCATGAGCGGCCCCGTGCTCCGTTCTTCGGGCAGCCTCGGCAGTGACCACAACAGCACATTTGTGACATCCCTGATGACGGCGCTCATTTCGGATTCCAAGTACCAGGCCAAGCTCGACGAATACTGGAAAGAAGCAGTGGCACTCGGCGACGAGAACTACTTTAACCAGTCGCTCAAGCTCTTGAACGGCCTCTTGGTTTCGGGCAACATGCCGAACCTCATGAACGCAAATTCCGGTACGACCGGCATCGCAAAGGCCAAAGTCGCAAGTGCTCCGGCGGTTTCGCTGCAGGGGCGCACGCTCCAAGTCCGCACCGAGGGCGCAACACGTGTCGATGTGTTCAATGTGGCAGGCCATGCGGTCAAGACTCAGGAGGGTAGCCAGTCCATGAACCTCCAGGGAATCCCCGCAGGTGTCTATATGGTTCGCGTTCAGACGAAAAATGCGACTATGATGCAAAAGATTCGCTTGCAATAAAGCGTTCTATTGTATGTTTTAACGAAAAAACGCAGGTGCCCGCTGGGCGCTTGCGTTTATTTTTTCGTATCTTTAGGGCATGAATAGAATTTTGAAGTTTTGTGCCTGTGCCGTTTTTGGTGTGACCTCGGTTTTTGCCCAGCAGGGCGCTCCGACGGGTGCCGCCGTTGACCCTTCTGCCGATGAACAGAAAGCCCTCAGTGCCTTGAAAGGCAAACTTGAAGGTGCGATTGTCTGGGCGACGAGCCGCGCCAATTCCCACCACGATATTTGGATTATGAATGCCGATGGCACGAATGCCCGTGCCTTGACTCAGGGTGACAACGTGGACTGGTTCCCGCGCATTTCGCCGGATGGTTCTACAGTGCTCTTTAACCGCAGCAAGGGCGGTTGGGTTCCTGAAAACGACGCCAACTACCCTGAAAAGTGGGATTTGTGGATGGTCGACATCTCGGGCGAAAATGCTCGCAAGGTTGTAGACAATGCAACGTGGGGCACCTGGAGGCCCGACGGCAAGTCGATCGTCTTTAGCCGTGCCGGTAAGGTGTTTACCATGGATCTCGGCAGCAAGAAAGAGACTCTTGTGCTCGATGGCGAAAAGGCTTTCAACAAGTCCGGCGTGATTCTGCAGGAGCCGAACATGAGCCCCGATGGCAAGCACTTAGCCATTACGCTCCGCGGTTCCATGCGCGAAACGGGCGTGTGGGATTTGGCAAAGAATGCCTGGACCAAGTCCGGTGACGGTTGCCAGATTGACTGGAATTTTGACGGCAGCAAGCTTTACCGCGTGAACCCGACGGGTAACGGTGGCACGGCTGCTCCGAGCGAAATCCTCTGGTTCAGCGCCAAGGATGGCAAGCAGGTTGAAAAGGTCGGCTTCTTTGGCATTCCGAAGAACGTGAAGTTGATGGACTTGCCTGGCCGCCGCAGTCACGAATATTTCCCGCGCCTGTCTCCCGACGGCAAGTGGCTTGTTTGGGGTGCTACCGACAAGGGCCACGACCACGACTTGTTCGACTACGAACTGTACATCTGGAAGATTGGCGATCCAGTGGAATCGGCAACGCGTATTACTTACCATAGCGGTAACGACCGCTGGCCGGACATTTGGCTCGGTAAGGTTCCGGTAAAGGAATCTGCACCTGTTGCCCAGGCTGCCGCTGCGACTGCTGCAAACGTGCCCGCAGCTGTGGCCGGTGGTGTAAGCGAAGCCAAGATGGACGAACTCATCAAGGCCATTGATCGCTTGACTGAAGCAGTGAAGTCTTTAGCTAAGTAGTCGGACCGCAGTCGGAACGAATTTTAAAACACATAATGGCATATGCTCCGGCGACATTCATGCTCGCCTTGCGGCCAGCCATCGGGATAGTCACCTTCATCGTCGCTTCGGCCATCAGTTCCGGAGCGATTCCTAATTCCTCGTTTCCGAGAATGATGAGCCCCTTCTCGGGCCACTTGACTTCGTTAATGCTCGGGATGTCTTCGCCGGTTTCAAGTGCAATAATCTCGTAGCCGTTTTCCTTGTGCCACTTGACGCAGTCAAAGGGGCTTTCCCAGCGCTTGATAGGAATCCATTCCTGGCAGCCGCGGGCGGCACTCTTGACCGTCACATGGTCGGGGCCGCAACTGTAACCGCTTAGGTGTACGCCTTCGAGCCCGAAGCAGTCGGTACTGCGAATGATAGAGCCTACGTTAAAGGCGCTGCGCAAGTTGTGCACGAGTACGGCGAACGGGAGCGGGGCTTCGTTTGCGACTTCGCGGTCGCCCGGCTCTTGCTCCAGGTAAACGTCGCGTTCAAACCCGAGCCCGGCCCGAGTGCGGAACGTCTTGTAAAGGTCAATCATCTGGGCTTGATTCTTTCCGGTAAGGCGCTCGCTTTCGGGGAGTTTCATCCATTCGGCGTAGGTTTCGAATTCACGTTTTGCACGGGGTACGTCGTCGCCCAGCTGCAAAATGATGACACGTAAAAGTTCGGCCATGCGCTTGGCCTTGGAGGTCTCTTTGGTAGCGAGGAATTTCTTTTCGGAAAACATGGCCATAATGTAGAAAATGTATATTTATGCCTATGATTCGCTCGTTGTACTTGCTTACTTTAGGCCTGTTGATAGCTTTGTTGGGGTGTTCAAATTCTGAATATGTTCCCGAAGCGGGCGAAAATGATTATTTAGCTTCTCTTGATTTAAAAGATTTTGTCGTCATACGTTCCAAGGGGAAAACTGTAACGCTCGGAACTGACGAGGAATCGGCTTCCATCAAAGATAGACCAAGTATGAAATCGTATTTTGATTACGATTTTATGATTGGTAAGCACGAAGTCACCTGCAAAGAAATGAATCTGGATTGTGAAGATTCTTTGCCTGCAACCGATGTGACTTATTTTGATGCCATTCTATATGCTAATAAAAAGAGCAAGGCCGAAGGCTTTGATACGGCCTATTCGTATACGAACCTGATGTTTGATGCGAACCATTCTTGCATCGGTATTGACGGACTTATTTTTCGCCCGCTTGTAAATGCGTACCGTTTGCCGACCGAGGCGGAATGGATTTATGTGGCGAACATGGGGTGGAAACCGGAACAGGCTTGGCATAACGGTAATTCTGACTTTAAGCTGCATGCGGTCTGCACTTCGTTTGCGGATAAAAATGGTGTCTGCGATATGGCGGGGAATGCCATGGAATGGGTGTACGATTTGTGGGTGCCGTTCCATACCGTCGATGTGGTGGACTATGTGGGCGGAAGGGCTAGCGAAGGCGTAGAAGAACGTGTGTTGAAAGGCGGCAGTTACAATAACGATCCGTCGTCGCTCCATTTGTATAACCGTGGCGATATCTACATGGTGGCCTCTTCGACGAAAGCGAATTATGTCGGGTTCCGATTGGCGTTTGGCGCGATTCCAACCCCGCTTTACCTCGATAAACAGGGCAAGGAAGTTCTGCAGAAATACACCGTGATGGTCAGGACGAATACGGTCAAACAGTTTATTGGCAAGCCGCTTTCTAAAATGGTCTTTAGGGACGACTCTCGTGATGTCTTGGTCTATGTGGATTTTAACGATGCTTCTGCGCCGATCTTTGAATTGAATACGGGCGTGTCGGCGTACCATCCGGATATTTCGCCCGATGGCAAGTTTGTCGCCTTCTGCACGGGTGTCGAGGGAATCTCGGGCAAGTCTAAGGTCTATGTGACGCACTTGGACGAGGGCGATTCCTCCTTGATTGAACTTCCGGCAGAATCAGCCGCGATTCCGCGTTGGCGGATTTTGGAAAATGGCGATACAGTGATTGTTTATGTGAACGATGCCGGCAGCAATAAAGACGAGGACGCCTTTGCCAAACAAGAAACTTGGCAAGTCCGTTTTTCGAATGGCAAGTTCGGAAAGCCCGAAAAACTTTTTGACGGCGGGTATCATGGCGGAGTGTCCATGAACGATCGCTTGGCGGTTTCGGGCGCACGCCTTTTGCGTGCCAATGTGAATGGCCGACAAGAAATCTGGTACAATCAAAATCAGGCTTGTAACGTATCGCTGAGTCAGGGGGGCGAAAACAAGACGCTGTTCCTTGATTTTGGAGGCAAGACGGGGCGCAAATTTGTGGGCGAGTCTTACGGAACGCATGAACGTGCGCTGATAGCCGATAGTACTGGAAAACTATTGACTTCTGTGGCTTCGCCCGAAGGTTATACCTTTGACCATACGGAATGGATTATAGCCTCCGATTCGTTCTTTGTGGCGACCCTTGCTGATGTGAGCGGAAACCATAAAAAGATTGTCATGGTCAATTCTAATTCTGGGGAGATTCTTCCGCTTGTAGAGGGCGCTGAACTTTGGCATCCTGCTTTCTGGTCCCATGACCGCGATGCGAATACGCGCTGGGATTATGACAGTCTCGGACTTTATTACACTGAGAATGGACAAATCACGCATTACTTGTCGCAAAAAATGCCCATTTTATGGAAGTACCGTGATACTGCCGAGGTGGTGTGCTTGGGAAATTCCCACATGCAGGCTGGAGTTGCTCCGGCACAGTTGAGCCTTTTCGCTATCAATATTTCTGCAGTTCCTTGCGATTTGCATTGTGTTGAATATCTTTACGAGACCTACATTTTGACTCAAGTGCCTCATCTTAAATATTTGGTAGTCGGAATAGATTTTGATTTGTGGAATGAATACGAACCGGGCGAAAGCATAAAATACAATATGGGCGACGCCCCTGGCTTCAAGTACGATATCAACCATGATTATTGGATGGAAGGCGTTGACAGTGATTTCGTAGACCGTACGATCGAAATTGCCTCGGCCTATAAATTGTATGCCCCGATTCGAGAAAATAGAGGCTGGATTTCTGGGGACTGTATTGCCGACTGGGGCTCCGAAGGTAAGGAATTTGCAGAAGTGGTTGTCGATAGCACTTGGAGCGATGATGACCGCCGGTATGAATTGAACTACGCACAACTGGACAAGATTCTAAAGATTGCTGAACAGCACGGTGTGGTGGTGATCGGCTTGATTTTGCCGTTGAGCCCTTATTACAAGAATACGGGAAGTTTCGGTCGACATGGCATGCGTCGCTCTACTGCAGAAATGTTGACCGAACGCTTGGAAAAACTAGCGGAAGAAACGAAAAACTTTGTGTTGATGGATGAGAATAAAATGGGATATCACGATTATCTTGGCGACATGTCTTTTGATTACGACCATTTGTGTAAGGATGGAGCTCAAAAGTTGACAGCGCGCCTTGATTCCTTGTTGATGTCTTTAGAGTCTGAAAAATGAGATTATTGTTCTGCATTGTTGCGCTTCTTGTTGCGGTAGGGTTTCAAGCGTGTTCTAATTCGGAATACGTCTCGATTCCGCATGATGATTCGAGTGTCCTAGACTCATTGGATTTGAAAGATTTTGCTCTATTGCGCGCGAACGGGAAAATCGTGGTTTTGGGAACGGACGAATCCTCGGCGTCAATTAAAGATGGCCCGGCGATGAAGGTTTCTTTTGATTATAATTTTATGATGGGTAGGCATGAGGTCACTTGCGATGAAATGGGACTAGATTGCGGTGATTTGCCTGCGACCGATGTTACTTTTTTCGATGCCGTTCTTTATGCCAACAAACGCAGCAAGGCTGAAGGCTTTGATACGGTCTATACTTATTCGAAGGCCGTGTTTGACGAAGACAGCTCTTGCATTGGGCTAGAATCGTTTACGCCCCATTGGGACCGACTGGGGTACCGCTTGCCGACAGAAGCGGAGTGGGTCTTTGCAACGACTCGCGGTTGGGAACCGGACGAATCATGGACGAGTGAAAATTCTGAATATAGATTGCATGATGTTTGTACGTCGTATTATACGTTGGACAGCATTTGCGATTTGACGGGTAATGCCATGGAATGGGTGGGGGATTACCTAGTGACCTTTACAGACGACGAATGGGTCGACTTTGTTGGCGGTAAAAGAGAATATGGTCCCGATGAACGCGTTGTAAAAGGCGGCAGCTATCGCAATTCGGCACTTTCTATTAAGCAATACAACCGTGGTGATATTTATATGGTGACCGCTTCGGCGAAGACGGAATATATCGGCTTTCGTCTAGCCTTGGGCACGATTCCCCATGCATCACAGATTGGCGGCTTTGAAAGCGAAACCGACTCAACCGTTTCTGTGTCGGTGACTCAGAAAAAGTTTGAATCGCTTGCGGCGACAACGAAGGCTAAACTTGTGTTCCGCGAAGACAAAAGTGGCAACTTGTTTTACGTGGACTTTGACAAGAATGAACTTGTCGCAAAGGAATTGAAGGTAAATGTATCTGCTTATCATCCGGATATTTCGCCCGATGGCAAGTGGGTCGCCTTCTGTACGGGAATCGAAGGTGTTGATGGAGAATCCGAACTTTATGTCCGGAAAATAGATGCGTCGAATCAATCGTTGACCAAACTTGATGTGAAGTCCGCGGCGATTCCTCGCTGGCGTGTGTTGGCAAATGGCGACACCGTAATTGTCTATGTGACAAGTGCCGCAAACAACAAGAGTGATGAGTCGTTTGCGCAGATGTCGACTTGGCAAGTCAAGTTCTCGAATGGAAAGTTTGGAACTCCCAAAAAGCTGTTTGATGGTGCGTACCATGGCGGCGTTTCCGATGATAACAAGTTGGCTGTAACGGGTGCGCGGCTGTTGCGAGCAAATGTTAATGGTCACTCCGAAGTTTGGTACAATGGCGAACAGGCGTGCAACGTGTCGTTGAACAGGAACAATACCAAGAATACGTTGTTCCTTGATTTTAGCGGCAAGACGGGACGTCTGATTGTTCGTGAAGTTTACGAGACTCATAAGAGAATCTTTATTGCCGACAGTGCCGGAAAACTGATTCGTACGCTTGCTGCTCCCGAGGGTTACACCTTTGATCATACGGAATGGGTGCCTAACGTAGATTCCTTGATTGTCGCGACCCTTGTGAATAGCGATGGTGCGCATCGCAAATTGGTGCTGGTAAACGTGTTTACGGAAAGGTGGGTTGAACTTGCTCAGGGTCAGGAACTTTGGCATCCTGCCTTGTGGCTTGATGTCGATGAACGCATCTTTGTGCCGCCGCTTTTGGATATTGATAGCGCCGGCGTTTACTATACCGATCAAATGGAATCGTATGCGCTCGATTTGCGCGTCAAGATGGAATGGTTCTGGCATTCCCACGACACCGCGACTGCGGTTGTTCTAGGCTCTTCGAGAGTGATGTTTGGGATCAACTCTTCGTTTATCCAATCCGAAAGCGTCTTGAATATGGGATTCCCTTCGGGCGATATTCATGCGATTTCTTTCTTGACGCTTAATTATGTCTTGGCCCACATGCCGAAATTGAAGTATGCGGTCCTGGAATTCTCTCCTGATTTCATGTGGGACAAAGAGGCTCTTTTTTGGTCACCGGTTTATAGGAATTCGCCGGGCTTTAAGTATGACAAAACGCATAAGTTCTGGAAGGATTCCATTCCGACAGGTTTTGTTGAACTTGTAGAAGATTCGTACAAGCCGATTGCGGAGCAGACGCAGCCTTACAATTATGACGAATTCCTGATGCCCTCGAATGGGTGGGGAAAGGCTACGGTTGTGCATGATACAATGAAGTATGAGCTGGATGACCCCGAAGTCGATTACAACATGGCTCTGTACGAGTTTGTCGTCAATTCCTTGACCAAGAAAGGGATCCAAGTGATATTGGTTGTTCCCCCTCAAAATCCGGGCTATGCCAAGACTGGCGCTTTCGGTATATATGCCGGAAGACGGTCGCATGCAGAGGAATTGTTGAAGCGCGCGGCGAAACTGAATGTCGTCATGATGGATGAAAACAAGATGGGCAAACACGACTATACTTCATCGATGGCGTACAATACAGACCACCTGAGTAGGGAGGGGGCAAAACAGCTCTCGGAACGACTTGATTCGCTGTTTGTAGACCTCCAAAAATAACCCGTTTTTCGTTATTTTTTCTATCTTTTATCTTACATGTTAGAAGACCAAAAAACACGCGTTCTCATCGCAAACGATGATGGGATAAAAAGCGGCTATATGCTGGCTTTGGCGTGTGCCCTTGCACCCATCGCAGATGTGTATGTTTTTGCACCTGATGAGGAGCAAAGCGGGGTCTCGCACGCCTTTACAGTGCGCAGGGCTTTGTCTGTCAAAAAAGTGGATGTCGACGCTTCTATTGAAGCCTATTCCATGTCCGGAACCCCTGCCGATTGCGTCAAATTTGCGTTGGGCCATTTTGCTGCCCATGGGCTTACCACCGAGGGGGTCGGTCCGGGTCAATTTGATGTGTGTTTTTCGGGCGTGAATCTCGGCGAAAATTCCGGCGTGTCGTCGCTTTATTCAGGCACGGTCGCAGGCGCCCGCGAAGCGGCCCTCTGGGGTGTGCCGGGCATTGCGCTTTCGCTCCGCGGCACAACTGCAAATATGCTCGAAAACGCAAAGGAATTTGCCGTGAAGGTGGTCAAGGATCGCCTGTTCGAACGGATTCCCGTAGGAGTCTTTTGGAACGTGAATTTTCCCAAGGCTACGGCCGAGACCTTCAAAGGTTTCAAGGCGACTAAAATGGCTCTCGGAATGTTTACGGACCACTATTCCCACGAAGGGAACATGTGGCAGCTGGACGGTGACAAGTTGTGGGACGAACAGCCCAAGGATAGCGATGACTATCTGCTGAATCAGGGCTATGCGACGATTACGCCCCACCGCATTGACCAGACCGACGAAGAAAGTTTGAAAATAATAAGTGAAATGATAGAGGAAAACTAATGTCAGAAGAATTGGTACCAGGTTCGCAAATCAGGTCCTTGATTGAAAAGGACATGCAGGATTGCTACTTGCGCTATTCCATGAGCGTGATTGTTGCACGTGCCTTGCCTGATGCGCGTGATGGCTTTAAGCCGGTGCACCGCCGTGTGATGTACAGTATGCACAAGTTGGGCGTGGTGCCCAACAAGCCGACGGTGAAGTCTGCCCGTATCGTGGGTGACGTGATCGGTAAGTACCACCCGCATGGCGACTCCGCCGTGTACGAAACCTTGGTGCGTATGGCGCAGGACTTCTCGCTGCGCTACCCGCTGGTGTTCGGTCAGGGTAACTTCGGTTCTATCGACGGCGACGGCGCTGCTGCAATGCGTTACACCGAAGCCAAGATGAACAACATGGGTGCCCTCATGCTCGAAGATCTTGAAAAAGATACTGTCGACATGGGTCCGAACTTCGACGAATCCTTGGAAGAACCGAAGGTGCTGCCTTCCGCTCTCCCGAACATGCTGGTGAATGGTACCACGGGTATTGCCGTGGGTATGGCAACCTCCATGGCTCCGCACAACTTGCGCGAAATTGCAAATGCAATCCATGCGGTGGCTGAAAATCCGGATATCTCTGGCGAAGATCTTTTGCAGTATGTATCCGGTCCGGACTTCCCGACCGGCGGCGTGATTTGTGGCCGCGCGGGCATCCGCGATGCATACCTGACGGGCCATGGCCGCGTGCGCGTGCGTGCCCGTACCGAAATCGATGTTGATAGCCGCGGTAAGCCGCGCATTGTCGTGAGCGAAATTCCTTACATGGTCAATAAGGCCGAACTCTGTAAGAAGATTGCAGAACTCGTGAAGGATAAGCGCGTTGACGGCATTACCGACATTCGTGATGAATCTAGCCGCGAAGGCATGCGCATCGTGATTGAAATGCGCAAGGATGTGGTCGCTGAAGTCGTGTTGAATAATTTGTTCAAAAACACGCAGCTGCAGACGACCTTCAGCATCTATAACCTCGCTCTCGTAAACAACCTGCCGAAGCTCTTGACTCTCAAGGACCTCATCCAGGTTTACGTGGATCACCGCTTGGAAGTGATCACTCGTTCTACGCAGTTTGACTTGAACAAGGCCGAAGCTCGTCTCCACATTATCGAAGGCCTGCGCATTGCAACGCAGAACATCGACGAAGTGGTGCAGATTATCAAGTCGAGCCCGACGACCGAAGCCGCGAAGACGTCTTTGCAGAACCGCTTTAACCTTGACGAAATCCAGTCGCAGGCTATCGTGGACATGCGTCTCGCTCAGCTCACCGGCCTGAATATCGAAAAGTTGGAAGCTGAATACAACGAACTCGTTGCTACCGTTGCCGACTTGAAGGACATTTTGGAAAAGCGCGAACGCCGCGTGAAGATTATGCTTGACCGTCTCGACGCCATCGTGGACAAGTGTGGCGATGACCGCCGTACTTCTATCGAAGACGCTGTCGATGACTACGATTATGAAGACCTGATTGCCGAAGAAGAACAGGTGATTACGCTCAGCCGCGAAGGCTACATCAAGCGTTTGCCGATCGACACCTTCAAGGCTCAGAACCGTGGCGGCAAGGGCATTATCGGCGCAACGCTCAAGGAAGAAGACAACGTTGAACAGATCTTTACTGCAAGCACTCACAGCTACTTGTTGGTGTTCACGAACAAGGGTCGTGCTTACTGGACTAAGGTTTATCGCTTGCCCGAAGGAACCCGCAACGGCAAGGGCCGCCCGATTATCAACTTCATCGGTCTTACCGAAGGCGAAAAGGTGCAGGCGATTGTGCCGGTGCGCAAGTTCGGAGGCTACTTCTGCCTCGTGTTTGCAACCAAGAAGGGTGTCATCAACAAGATGGACCTCACGCTGTTCAGCCGCCCGCGTAAGGCCGGCGTGAACGCCATCAGCCTCGACGAAGACGATGAATTGGTGAAGGTTCAGCTCGTGGGCATGTCTGCCGAAGACTTCAAGGCCAGCGAAGCCGCCGAAGGCGACGACGTGGATGCCGATGCCGAAGCTCAGGCCGCTGAAGCCGCTATCGCCGAAGAAAGCGAAGACGCCGAAGATATCGAAGGTCGTCCGATTCCGAAGGACTTGCTGATGCTTGCGACCAAGAACGGTCAGGCCGTGACCTTCCCGATCAGCTGCTTCCGCGCCATGGGCCGCGGCACGCACGGCGTGAAGGGCATTACCTTGGCCGAAGGCGACGAAGTGATTTCTCTGTTGTGGCTCAAGGCCGGCAACAAGATCGTGACGATTACCGAAAACGGTTACGGCAAGCGTAGCGAACCTTCGACCTACCGCATTACTCGCCGCGGTAGCAAGGGCGTGCGCAACCTGAATGTGACCGACAAGGTGGGTGCCGCCGTGTTCGTGGAAAGCGTCGCAGACGACTACGACTTGATCATTACCAGCCGCGAAGGCCAGGTGATTCGTATCAAGGCTGCCGATATCCGCCTCACGGGCCGTAACGCCCAGGGCGTCAAGGCAATCAGCCTGCGCGAAGGCGATGTGGTGCAAGATGCTACCGCACTCCCGAGCGTCGAAGATATCGAACAGGATAGCGCCGAGGCGAAGGAAACCTTTGACAAGGTGGAAGGTGTCGAAGTCGATGACGATTCTGTCGAAAAGATCGAAGACAAGCCGGAACAGCAGATTGGAGTTCCTTCTTCTGACGAAGAATAGCTCCAAATTCCGCTAAATTACGCCGATTTCGGCGTTTTGTAAATCTTTTGCCGTTGTTTCTCGGAACAACGGCATTTCTTATATATAAAGAATGATTTGTTGAGGCTGGATATATTTTTGAAGCTAGAGGATCTTTTGATAGGAGACTAAAATGAAAACTCTATTCAAATCTGGCGTCAAAGTTGGTTTGGCTTTGACCTTGGGTGTAGCTGGGGCATATGCACAGGATTTCTGTAGCAATGCACAGCATTCTGGCCAAAAAGTAACGATTACTTCGAACCAGACAGGTAAAATCGGCGATATCGGTTACGAACTCTGGGACGAAAACGGTCATGGCGGTAGTGCTACCTTCTATAGCGACGGTTCCATGGACTGCACTATTACAGGTGCCAAGGACTATCTTTGCCGTGCGGGTCTTTCTCTTGGCAGTAACAAGACTTACAAGGAACTTGGTGGCGATATGATTGCCGAGTTCAAGCTTGTGAAGAGCGGTGCGAGTAATGTGGGTTACTCCTATATCGGTATCTACGGCTGGATGGAAGGCGTTCCCGGAACAGCAAGTAACCTTGTTGAATACTACGTGATTGACAATACCCTCGCCAACGACATGCCGGGTAGCTGGATCGGTAACGAAAGAAAGGGTACCATTACGGTTGACGGCGGTACCTATACCGTTTATCGTAACACCCGTACGGGTCCGGCCATTAAGAACTCCGGTAACGTCACGTTCTATCAGTATTTCAGCGTGCGTACCTCGCCGCGCGATTGTGGTACCATCAATATTTCCGAGCACATGAGACAGTGGGAAAAGATGGGCATGACCATGGGTAAGCTCTATGAAGCCAAGGTGCTTGGTGAAGCTGGTAACGTCAATGGTCAAGTTAATGGTGGCCATATGGACTTCCCGCATGCCAAGGTGTATGTTTCCAACGGCACCAGCAGTGGTGGCGATACGCCCAAGTCCAGCTCTTCCAGCGCTGCTGTTAAGTCCAGCTCCTCCAAGGGTAACGGAGGTTCTACCTCTACGACTATCGACGCCTGTAAGGATGAAATGGGTCACCAGGGCGAAAGCAAGACTACTCAGGGCCAGAACAACCAGAGTGTGACGGGTAACGTCGGCAGCTCTCCGTACCATTACGAAATCTGGTACCAGGGCGGCAACAACAACATGACGTTCTATGATAATGGTACTTATAAGGCCAGCTGGAACGGCACCAACGACTTCCTTGCCCGTGTGGGCTTCAAGTACAACGAAGACAAGACTTACCAAGAACTTGGTCCTATCGATGCTTACTTCAAGTGGAGCAAGCAGGGTAGTGCCGGTGGTTACAACTACATCGGTATCTATGGTTGGACGGTCGATCCGCTCGTAGAATACTACATCGTGGATGACTGGTTCAGCGAACCGGGTGCAAATCTTCTGGGTTCCAAGAAGGGTGAGTTCACGGTTGATGGTGCAACCTATGAAATCTACCAGAACCAGCGTAATAACGCCCCCTCTATCAAGGGTAACCAGACCTTCCCGCAGTACTTCAGCAAGCGTAAGGGCGGAGCCCGTTCCTGCGGCCACATCGATGTTACCGCACACTTCAAGAAGTGGGAAGAACTCGGCATGAAGATGGGTAAGATGTACGAAGCCAAGGTGCTCGTAGAAGCCGGTGGTGGTTCGGGCTCCTTCGACGTCTCTTACTTCAAGATGACTGACAAGGCTCATCCGCTTGCTCAGCCGGAACCGGAATCTAGCTCTAGCGAAGAACCCAAGTCCAGCTCCAGCAAGGAAGATAAGAAGTCCAGCTCCAGCGAAGCTAATGGCCCGAGCAGCTCTACTACCGCACTGTTTGCTCAGACGATCAAGCTCCAGGATATGAGCGGAACCTTCCAGGTGCTCGACATGCAGGGCCGTTACCTGGGTACTGTGGAAATGCAGGCCGGCAGCGACATGAAGGACGTGCTGTTCGCCAAGTTCCACAAGCCGGGTGTGTACATGGTCAAGCAGGGTAGCTACCTGAACACCGTCAGGGTCAACCGCTAAAAAGTTTCCACAATTTTCAGGAAAATCCCGAAAAATACTCCAAATTTTGTGGAAAAAGGCGCCTCACACATGTTGTGGGGCGTTTTTTCTTTAAGTCCTAAAATTGGCCTTTTTGTGTAAGAAAAAGCCAATTCGGTGTTGTTTTTTACAACAACGCCATTTATATGGATGCTATTCCAAATTAGACTAAATGGATATAATTTTGGATTAGAGGTTAAAACGGGATTTTTCTTAAGGAGTATACCATGAAATCCAATCTTTTTGTTAAAACGGGCTTGGTGCTTGCCTTTGGGCTTGCAACTAGTGCTTTCGCTCAGACTGAAAGTTTCTGCAGCACCGCTGCACACTCGGGTCAGTCTGTGAAGGTCTCTTCGAACAAGACCGGTCAAATCGGTGATATCGGTTACGAACTTTGGGACGAAAACGGCTATGGTGGTGATGCAACCTTCTATAGCGACGGTTCCATGGAATGTAACATTTCCGGTGCTAAGGACTATCTCTGCCGCGCGGGTCTTTCCCTCGGCAGTAACAAGACCTACGATCAGCTTGATGGTGACATGATTGCCGAATTCAAGCTCATCAAGAACAATGCACAGAATGTGGGTTATTCCTACATCGGTATTTACGGCTGGATGGAAGGCGTTCCCGGAACGGCTAGCCAGTTGGTGGAATACTACGTGATCGACAATACCCTCGCCAATGATATGCCGGGTAGCTGGATTGGTAACGAAAGAAAGGGTACTATTAATGTTGACGGCGGTACCTATACGGTTTATCGTAACACTCGTACGGGTCCGGCTATTAAGAACTCCGGTAACGTCACGTTCTATCAGTATTTCAGCGTGCGTACTTCTCCGCGCGATTGCGGTACCATCAATATTTCCGAACACATGAGACAGTGGGAAAAGATGGGCCTGACCATGGGTAAGCTTTACGAAGCCAAGGTGCTCGGTGAAGCTGGTAACGTGAATGGTGAAGTTCGCAGCGGTCACATGGACTTCCCGCATGCTAGGGTTTATGTGGGTTCCTATGTTCCGCCTGAACCGCCGAAGCCGATTGAACGCAAGGCGTTTGGTGGTACCCCGGCTTCTATTCCGGGTATTGTCGAAGCTGAAAACTTTGACGAAGGTA
>NZ_ONDD01000048.1 GCF_900316465.1 uncultured Fibrobacter sp.
GAAATCGTGGGTGACACCCTGTACGCCAACATTTGGCAGACCGGTGCAATTGCGGTAATTGAATTGCCTAGTGGCCGCGTGTCGTATTATCTGGATTTAAGCCGAAAGGTTGCCGAACTCAAGCGCAAGTATCCGGATATCGATGTGCTGAACGGCATTGCCTACGACGGCAAGAATCTGTGGGTGACCGGGAAAAATTGGCCGCAGATTTATAAACTCAAATAAAAAAGCCGATGCTGAGCCGCGCTCAGCATGACTAGTTCCGGAATGACCAGACGATGCCGTAGGCGAAGCGGAGGCCTTCGGGCGTGTAGCCGCTAGCAGGCATGTAAATGCTGTGGTTGAAGTTCTCGATTCGGGTGTAGAGTTCGAACGAAAGAATCTGCATGCGGGCTTCAAAGTCAAGCGCCAGGTACTTCTTCATGAGTTCAAGCTCGGGCCCGCCGTGTTCACCAATGGTGCAGTCATAGCGTTCGCCGAACCACTGCCAGTCTACGCGTACGCTCACGCCCAAGCGGTCTGACACAAAGCGATTCTGCCAGTGAATGGAGCCCTTGTAGTAGAGTTCCGGCGTATCGATGAGCTTGAAACTGCGGTCAAGTGTTTCGCCGCGTTCCAGATAGAACTTCCAGTTGCCAAGCCTAAAGCCGACTTGCAAAATCCAGTCAAGGCTGTTCACGTTATCGATGTTGGTCCAAGTGTAAACGTCGTCGATGGCTTCTGTGGAATCGACCGTCCCGTGCTTGACCCAGCGGGGCTTGATCAGGTTGTCGACATTTTCGTAGCGGAGCCCGATTCCGTAAAAGACTTCGCGCTGCTGGTAGCCCAAATTCATGGTGTAGCGGTCGCGTTCTTCGTATTCAAGGTCTTTGCGGGCGAAGGCGAGACGGCCTGTTTCGTTAATCTTGATCTGGCCTACATCGGGGAACTTGTTGTCATGCCGCCAGCCGGCGCTTGCACGTAGGTGGTACGGCAAGAAGGCGAGCACGTCGGCGGAGTAGGCCGGCGCGTAGTCGACCTTGTCAAGCAGCGAGCTGTTGCGCTGTAAACCCGTTTGCGTGCGGAATAGAACGTTGTTCCAGAGGGTATCTTTCAGTTCCAAGTAGCCGACTTCGCGGTCTTGGTAGTAGGTGCGCGTCGTGTCATTGTCTCCGGTGTTGTCGGTGTTCAGGAATTCGTACTTGAACTTGATAGCCGGATTGAAGATTGTGTGGTAGGCGATGCCGAAGTTCCCGAGCATGGACTGGTAATTCGTGGTTCGCACGGTATCGTAGAAGAGCGTGTCGACAAACTGTCTGCCCGAGGTGTCGGTGTATTCGTGCGTTTTCTTGAAAATGCGGCCGAGGGAATCTTCGAAGATTTCGTGTTCGGTGTACTGGAAATCGGTTGAGAGCGTCAGCTTACGGGTGGGGTAGAATTCGACTCCGCCGCCGTAGCCGAAGGTGTGTGTCTCGATGACGTAGGGGTCGGTCTGAAATGTGCGAACCGCCTTGTCGAGCGTGTCTAGCAGAACCTTGTGGTTCGTGTTGTCGGCGTTACGAAGGTTAATGTAGTTCAATTTGGCGAATGCCTTACCGAATCCGAATCTCCAGGTGAGAATTGGCTGGATGTGCATACTGTTCATGGCGATGTTTCGCCCGCCAAAAGGAATTTGCGTCGAGTCGCGGCCCATGGAAAAATACGGCGAGTGCGTCACGTTCTGGTAGCTGTATTCCTTGGAATCTACGTCGGAATGGCTGGCGAGCCCGAATTCAAGCGAAACGGAATCGGTCACGAGCCTGCGGAAGTCGAGGCGCAAAGCGTTACCGCCAAAGGCGGGGCGTTCCCAGTTGAGGTCGGTCACGGGAGTGTCGACCGGGACTCCTTTGCGTTCTTCGGTCAGAATTCCGTTTTCACCGTTCAGCCCGAGTGTCGTAGCGTCGTAACCTAGCCGTGTGGTAAAAAGTCCTGCAAGCTTGCTCGGGTAGCGAGTCTGGATAGAACCCATGCCTAAAAAGTCGGCTTCCAGTTCCGGTGCTCCGAGAATCGAGGTTCCCAGGAGCCATTCGGATTTCTGGCCGGAAATGTCGTAGGTTCGCTGCATGAGACCGCGGAGGGGGAGCACCCAACGGCCAGCATCGGTTTCGCGGGGAGCGGGGTCAATGCCCCAGGGCGTCTTGTAGACGGAATCTTGCGCTTTCGGGAGATTGTACGGATCCGGTTTGATCGGCTCTGCGAATAGGGATGTCGCCAAGAAAATCAAGACGAGAGACGAAAGACGAGAGATGAGAGATGTCATTTTGGTTAGTACCATTCCGCTCTCAGTTTTTCACGGCGTTCGCGCAGCGCGTTCACCACGGAGTAGGGCATTTTCATGCAACCCGGCGGGTAGGCGCCAGCTTCGGTATGAAAGTCGGAACCGCCAGTTCCCACGAGTCCGAACTTTTGGGCAATTTCCTTGTACTTGCGGCCAACGGCTCCCTTTTGGGCGGGGCTATAAACTTCGATACCCTGTACGCCCCATTCCACCATATTCTCGATGAATTCATCGGAGAGACCCGACTTGTAGGGGTGGGCGAGCACGGCGATTCCACCGGCGTTTTCGATGAGCTTGATAGTCTGCTGCGGGTTCAGTCCCTTCTTTTCGACAAAGGCCACGCAGCCGTCGCCCAGGTACTTGGTAAACGCTTCCGAAAAGTTCGAAATGTATTCTTCGTCGACCATGGACATGGCGATATGCGGGCGTCCGATGACCTTACCCTTGCAGTAGGTGACCACCTTTTCGTAGGTGATGTCGATACCGAGGGCGTTCAATTTCTTGATAATCGCCTTTGCTCGGGTGACACGCTGCTTGGCGAAATCCTGCAGTTCCATGTTCAAGGCGAGGTTTGTCGGATCGCAGAAGTAGCCGAGAATATGGATGTCCTTGCCTTGCCACACAGCCGAAATTTCGATGCCGGGAATGATTTCGAGACCGATTTCCTTGGCGGGTTCGACGGCCAGGTTGTAGCTATCCAGGTTGTCATGGTCGGTAATCGAAATGCAACGCAACCCTTTGCGCTTGCAAAGGGTGAGCAGTTCTTCGACCGAGAGGTTTCCATCCGAAAGCTTGGTGTGCATGTGGAGGTCCGCATACCCGCCGTTTTCGGTGATGATTGTGGGAAACCCCTTTTGCATTACTTGACCCCGTAGTACTGACTAACCAGGGCGGCTTCGCTCATTTTGTTGGGTTTCAGGCACACATTCAGGAACGGATAGCAATGGTCTTCGGTAAACCCGATGCGGCAGTTTGCTCCGCTCTTTTTGGCCAAAAGTAGCGTCGGCCAAAATGCTTCGCCGAGGTAAATGCATACTTGTGGACCGTAATCCTGGATTTTGTATTGCAACTCTTCGAAGGCCGGTTCGCCGTAGCGGCATTCAAGCTCGGTATAGTATATCGCTTTGGCATGCTTGGCTGAGATAACGACCTGCATTGTATCGGGGGCACAAAGGAGAGCGTTTTTGAAGAACGAGTCGGGCATCGCTTTTATGAATGCTGTCGACTTGTCGATGTCCTGGGCGAGGAACACGACTGTTTTGGGATTCCCCTGGAGTGCTGCCGGGAAATTGAACTCACCGGATTCATCTCCGGCTACGTCCAAAAACCAACGGTACAGCTTTTCAGGACTGTAGAAACGCTTGAAAAAATAACGTAGACGATTTGCAAAATATGGCGATGGTTTCACACGAAAAATATACTAATTTTGGACCATGCCTAAACAGAAATTCTATGCGATAAAGACCCCGAATGAAAGCAAAATTGTCATGACTTGGGCCGAATGTGAAAAACTGACCCATGGAGTCAAGGGAGTGCTTTTTAAGTCGTTCGGTACGCGTGCCGAGGCCGAAGCATGGATTTCTGGAATGGAAACTCCCGTACCCGATGGTATCCGGGTTTTTGTAGATGGCTCTTTTTCGCCAGATTTCCCCAAATCGGGCTGGGCGTTTGTGGTGACTGAAAACGATGTCGAAATTGCCCGCGGTTCGGGTATTACCGCATTTGATGCAGAAAGCCGAAACATTGACGGCGAAGTGATGGCCTCTTTTCAGGCGATGCGTTGGCTCGATTCCAACGACAAGACGGGTACGATCTGCCACGACTACGAAGGCATTGCCCGCTGGGCCAAGGGCGAATGGCAGGCGAAAAGCAATATCGCCAAGCGCTATGTGGCGGCCGCTCAGCCTTACTTGCACCGTGTGAGTTTTGAAAAGGTGGAAGCCCATACCGGCGTCAAGTGGAATGAGCTGGTCGATAAGCTTGCCAAAGAAGCGATTGCTCGCGCCAAGAAAAAGTAGGCCTTTGCCACTTTAAATGTTTCTTGAATGTAAAAAATGAGAGCTCTTGCAAACTGTTGTTTGCAAGATTTGGCACAAAGTTCCCGTTTTTTTTACGTCTAGACTAAATTTGATTTCGCCGGCGAATGTCGGTAGTTTGCTATCCACCCGATGGCGAATTTTCAGTTGGGGAGTCCCGCCAATTCTAGGTGCGGCGGGGCTTCTTTTGAAGGCGTAAGAACTTTACTTCTTGCGGTCTTGCCAGGTGCTTTCGTTAAAGAGCTGGCCTTCGGAGAGACCGTATTTTTCTTGGATGCCCGCTTCGCGGATGGCATCTTCGATAGAGATTTTGCCCTGGATGGCCTGCGTGTAAATGAGCACCTTGCGGCGCACGGTTTCGGCGTCTTCGGTGAGCATTTCGAGGCGGAAGTGATTCACGCCTGCAGTGCGGAGGCGGGGGAGCAGTTTGAGGGCCGATTGCGGTTTGCCCACAAAGAGCGTGTTGCGGCATTCGGCGTCGCTCTGCAAAAAGTGGCGCTCGCCCTTGTGGTCCAAGATTTCGACCTTGTGCTTGGTGCAAATCTTGTCGCATTCCGGGAAGCGGCGGCCTGTGGTAAGGGCGCGGGCGAAGGCGCAGTATTCCGAATGGAAGGCGGGCATGTACTGGTGCAGCGTGAGCTCGAGGCGCTGTCCATCGATGTTTTCGAGCAGGTCAAAGAGCTGCGTGCTGTTGAGGTCCCAGGAGGGGTGGAGTGTCGAGAGACCTTGTGAAAGGAGCCAGTCGTAGCTTGCGCTGTTGGCGGCGTTCAGGCTGTAGTCGCCGGTGAGCGGGATTCCACTTTCTTTAAGGATCGAGAGCGCCCCCAGATTTCGCACCAGGGCAAAGTCCGGGCAAAGTCGCAGGATGTTCTTGAGGTAATGGCTTTCGCCCGGCTTGTGGATGCGAAGCGTCGCCATGCCCGCCTTGAATCCGAGTTCGCGGATTTGTTCCAGCGGGGTGTCGTATTTGACGCCCCAGTCGAAATCCATAATGACGTTTTCGATGGCGAGGCCTTCGAGGGCGGCGATTTGGTCCGGATTGCGGACCAGAACGCTGATAATCGGGCGTGCGGATGCAAATGTCGTGCCACTGGTTGGTGCGGCGGCAGACTTGAACTTGACGCGGGTCTCGTTCAAGAAGGTTCTGCCGGCCTCAGCGCTCGGATTCAAAACCTTCCATTCGGTGCGTTTTTTGTCGAGTTTTTCGATGGCTGCCTGACGGAGCGTGCGGAGAATCTTTCCGGGAATGAACGCACCGCGGTCTACTTGAATGTCGAGGTGCTTTAGCTGGTAGGCGGTCGAACTTAAGGCCGAAAGTTCCTTTTGGGCGAGTTCGCGAAGAGCCTTGTCGGCATCGTTACCCTTGTTTCGGGCTTCTTCGAGGGTAAAATCTGCCTCGACTTCAACGGTGTTTCTCGGCGTGTCGTAAACGGAGAGCTTGAGCGGTCCGCCGATTTTACCTGAAAGTGTCATGTGGATCGGCAAGCGCACAAGTTGTTCGCGGTCCGTAAAAGTCTTGCGCAGCTCGCGTTCAAGTGCGGGCGAGTCGTTGCGGTAAACTTGCATGCCCACCGCAATCTGGCGGGTGTCGAATTCTCGCCCGAATTCAAGCTTCAAGAGCTTGGGATCGCCGCGCTTTGCGTGCGGTAAATGGGTGACTTGCGCGGCGTACAGGCGGCTGCCAATGCTTACGCCGAGGGCTGCATTTTCAAACAGAATGCCATCGCCCGGTTGCGGGTAGGTGGCGTTTTCGCCGGCATCGGAGATAGCGCTGTCGAGACCGATAATCACCTGGCCGCGGTCAATTTTCACGACTTGCCCGAGGAACATGCCGTGGTGATTGCTGAACGTGCCGTTCACCAGTTTCTGGTGATTGTCTCCGTCGAGCCAACCGGTGTTGAGGCCGCGGCTGAACAGTACTTCCAAGGGTTCCAAGTCCTTGGTGTCCAGCGGAATCTGGTTCAGTGCCTTGCGGTAGGCGCGGGATACGGCGGCAACGTATTCGGGGCTCTTGAGACGGCCTTCGACTTTGAGCGAATTTACGCCGATTTCTTCGAGTTCGGGGAGCTTTGGGAGGGCGCAAAGGTCGCGGGTGCTAAAGAGGTATTGGGCGTCGGTGTCGCGGAATTCCTTGCCGTCCACAAAAATGCGGTAGGGAAGTCGGCAGCTTTGGGCGCACTGGCCGCGGTTGGCGCTACGACCGCCAAAGTTTTCGCTGGTCAGGCACTGGCCCGAGTAGCTCACGCAAAGCGCCCCGTGAATGAAAACTTCGAGTTCCAGGTCGGTGGCTGCCTTAATGGCGGCAATTTCCTTGACCGAAAGTTCGCGGGCGAGTACGGCGCGGTTGAATCCGATGGATTTTACCAGGTTCACGCCCTCAGCGCTTGCAAGTGTCATTTGTGTGCTGGCGTGGATTTCCTGGTTCGGGCAGATTGCGCGAATCAGGCGGGCAAGGCCGATATCCTGAATAATAAAGGCGTCGGGTTCAAGCGAAATGATTTTTTCGAGGAATTCAGGCAATTCTTGCAGTTCGCGCTCAAAAACGAGCACGTTCATGGCCAAGAAGGTGCGCACCCCGTGAATGCGGGCGTAGCGGATCATGTCGCGGACATCGTCAAAGGAAAAGTCTTCGGTGCGGCCTCGGGCGTTCCAGTGGGGAACCCCGAAATATACGGCGTCGGCCCCGTTGTTCACGGCGGCTTCGAGCATTTCGCGCGTGCCTACGGGCAGCAAGAGTTCCGGCGATGTCTGTGCGCTTGAATTCATGTGGCGAAAGATAGAAAATATTGGCTTTACACTTTTTTATTTTCTATATTCTACGCATGAACCGAATGATTACTTTGTCTGCAATCCTGTTTGCCTTTTTGGCTTTTTTTTCGCTTTCTGCCTGTACCGATGAGGCGGCTGAGGCCGAAATGAACCGCTTGAAAGACGAAAACGCGGTGCTCCAGGGCCAGCTGGATTCGTTGCAGAAGAATCTGGATTCGATGAATGCCTACAACGATTCGGTCAAAAAATCGCTGGAAAAGCTCGATATGCATCTTTAGACCGCCACCGGCAGAGCGTTTTGGGGGACGTTTCTTAACTATCAATCCCCAATTATTTAACAGTTTTGTTATATTTGCGCCCGTGGCTCACAATGGCCTTCTGCTACGGCAGTGGCCCCTTTAATAGTTTCGCTGGCCCAATTTGCCCGAAACCTTATCGCCGTCAAGCCTCTCAGGAGGCGCTAGTAAGATGGCTTTAAGCACACACAAACACGAACCAGCCACACCGCCTGCGGGTTTATTTCCAGCCTGCACCTGCGGTCAACCCTTACTTATGAGGTGCCCCGAATGGAATACATCGCACTCGCACTCTCACTCGTTGCAGTGATTCTGTGCATCGTTATCCTCTCGAAGGTTAACAAGCTCCTTACCATGCTTCGTACCCCGATTTTCAAGAAGCTCACCCCGGACATGAACTTGAAGCCGGCTTCCCGTCGCCCGATCAGCGCACAGGAAATGGCTCAGCGCGGTGAACGCAAGGAAAATCGCCAGAACAACAATGGCAAGGACCGTCCTGCTAAGGAAAATCGCGAAAATCGCGCCGCTGACAAACAGCAGCAGCCCGCTCGCGACCGTAATGAACAACGTGACCGTGGCAACCGCCGCGATCGTCGCGACCGCCGCGAAGGCCGCCGCGAACAGAACGTTGAAGCTCAGAACGTAGCTGCCGAAGCCCAGGCTCCCGCAGCTGCAGCTCCCGCCGTCGAAGCCGCTCCGGCCGCAGCTCCTGAAGCTCGCCGCCCGCTCGCTCCGCGTATTCCGGTTGAAACTCCGGCCGCTCCTGCCGTTGAAGCCCCGGTCGCTGCCCCTGCAGCACCTGCCGCTGAACCCGCAGTCGAAGCCGTTGAAACCACCTTCGATCCGTCCAAGGTCCGTTACGGCCGTCGCAACGTGATCAAGAAGGCTCCGGAACTCGCCGACGAAGACTAATTGAGCACGCGTTTATAACGCTAAAAAATCCCTCGGTTCTTACCGAGGGATTTTTAATTTGTATAAAAAATCCCCGCCGAAGCGGGGACAATACTTTTAACAGCCTACTGTCTACTAAAATTCCACGAGGCCTTTGTCGGCGTCGGCCAGAATCACCTTGGTCGCCATGCCCACGAACAGGCCATGACCCACGATACCCACGATGTGTTCCAGGTCGCGGGCGAGCTTGTCCGGGTTTTCGATAATGCCGAACTTGGCGTCAGCAATCAGGTTGCCGCTGTCGCTAATGACCGGGCCGTCCTTGCCGGGAGCGCCCATACGCACCTTGAGGTCGCCGCCGAGCTTTTTGACGCGTTCGGTCACCACGGCGATGGCCCCCGGGATGATTTCCAGCGGTACGGCGAACTTTTCGCCGAGCTTGTTCACCTTCTTGCCGCTGTCCGCGATAATCACGTAGTTGTCCGTCATCGAGGCGACAATCTTTTCGAGCAGGTGGGCAGCGCCACGGCCCTTAATCAGATTACGCTGGTCGTCGATTTCGTCGGCACCGTCAATCACCATGTCCAGGTGAGAAACTTCGCCCATTTCTTTCAGCGGAATGCCGAGGCTACGGCACTGCAGCGTGGTGCTCCAGCTCGTGCTCACGCCAACCACATGCAGGCCTTCCGTCTTGATACGCTCGGCAAGGCGGTTCACCATGTGAGCGGCGGTGCTACCCGTTCCAAGACCCACGGTCATGCCGTCCTTGATCATATCTGCCGCGCGAACGCCTGCAGCCTTCTTGAGTTCGTCCATCGATGCCATTAGCGCCATCTCCTGTTGTGGTTGTTGTCGTCAAAATCTTCGCCGTCGGCCCCGTCAAAGCCGTCGTCAAAATGGTCAAAATCTTCTTCGCGGTCGGGGTAGCCGCTTTCGAGCTCGGTAAAACTCGGCTGCTCGATGGCGACCACCGTCACGTCGAAAGTCAGGTCCTTTCCTGCAAAGGGGTGGTTCCCGTCCACGACCACGGTGTCCTTCTTAATTTCCTTAATCGTGTAAATGCCGTCGGATTCGTCGTCATCGTCCAGGTTCAGCCCGTCCACGAACTCGTCCGCCGTTTCGGGCAGCTGGAATTCGCGCACGTCTTCGTCCATATACATTTCGAGCTCCATGCCGAGCCAAATTTCGCCCACTTCGCGGAGTTCGTCCTTCGGAACTTCCATGACCAAATCGGGGCGGTAGGGGCCGTAGCCCTGTTCAAACGGAATATCGACAGTAAAACTTTCATTCAAGTGACGGCCTTCTAGCGCGTCTTCAAGCCCCGGAATAATATTGTTGAACCCGTGAATGTACACGAACGGGTAGCTCGCGGGTACTTCTTCGAGAATCTTTCCGGTGCGTTCCTTCAAGGAATAGGCAATGCTGACCTTCAGCTTGTCTTGAATCATTTCCATACGCGCCCAAATATAGAAATATGTTGCCTTATGGTTTAGTGTGAGCCTTAAGCGACTCGTCTTAACGAGTCGTGTAGGCGAGAGTGAGGCGATGTCATAGTTTTTTTGAAGCGATAGAGCCGAACGGTCTGTAGATGGGGGAGGGGTCCCCCTGGTTCGCACTGCGTTGCTCTCCACCCCCTCTCCTAGGTGGCTCCGCCCCCTAAAACCCCTAATGGCGCCACACGGATTGTACTAAAGTACTAAATGCTGGGCTCGGAAGTAGGCTTGCAAGCAATTCTGCTTCTCTCACCTTACGCATTTATCGGAATCACTAACGTGATTCCTGTTTTTATAATTTAAATTTGACGTATGAAAATTTTTATCGCTTTAGCTTTGTCTATTTTTCTGACTCAGCTTGTCGCTTGTGGTGGTGATAGCGGTTCTAGCAGTCCGAACAATATAGTACCCGAATCGGATCTTGTTTCCGAAACCTATGACGACTTGCTGGTTTGTTCTGGCCTGTGCGAAGGTGGCGAATGGAATGTCGATGCTGAAAAGGACGCTGAGTCGGCTGATGCGTCTGCCGAAGTGTCCGGCAGTTTCGGGGGGCCTGCGCCTATCGAGAGTTCATCAAGCAATGAAAAAACACAATCTTCCGAAAGCAAAGATTGGTCTTCAGGCGGAGATGCTTTGAGTAGTGTAGAAGAATCCCGTAGTTCTTCTAGTGTCACACCGAAGTCTAGCTCTAGTGATACAAGAGTGTCAAGCAGCAGCTTTTCTGCGAAATCAAGCAGTTCTAATGAGCCTGAGTCTGCTGAAGCGTCTTCAAGCTCTGTCAAAATCGAGATGTACTCCAGTTCCGAAAAGTTTGTAGATTCCAGCGGCAGTGAAAAGGTTGAAGAAAGTTCTTCTTCATTACAGAATACATCTCCCGATTCAAGTTATTTCAATGCAGAAAAAAATACGCTTACAGATTTTCGCAATGGGCAAATTTATAAAACGGCTACAATTGGTAATCAAATATGGATGGCGGAGAACCTAAATTACGAAGTGGATGGCCAAAGCTACTGCTACAACAACTCCGCCGACAGTTGCGCGAAGTACGGCAGGCTTTACACCTGGGCCGCCGCGGTGGGCAAGTCCGAAGAGGAATGCGGCAACGGCAAGACATGCGGACTTTCCGGCAAGGTCCGCGGCGTGTGCCCCGAAGGCTGGTACCTGCCCAGCGACAGCGAATGGAGTTCGCTCTATTCCGCCATGGGTCGTTCCCCCTATGCGATGCAGGCGAAGGGCTTTGCGAACTGGCCCGATGCGACCGACGCCTACGGGTTTTCCGCGCTCCCAACTGGCCACTACATCGATGGCAAGTATGATAGAGGCTTCTTCGGTGTAGGCTATTACGCCTACTTTTGGGGCTCCACTGAGGGCGATAGCAGTAGCGCCTACCGCTGGAACATACGGGCGAACGGTACAACCTTCTACGAGTACCACTACGACGTCAAATACGCCGGTTTCAGTGTTCGTTGTCTAAAGGACGAAGAAACTCCATAGAAATTTTCTGGCACTTTGATTTTGTAATCGATTCAACACCTGCCTCGGGCAGGTGTTTTTTGTATACAGAAAACCACCCGCTAGGCGGGTGGTTCCGTAAAAGCCTTCTGGCGGTCATGAGAAAAAATCCTTTGACTAATATTGAAATGCGGTC
>NZ_ONDD01000049.1 GCF_900316465.1 uncultured Fibrobacter sp.
AATCAGCATCTACGATTCCACAAACTCCGTAAAAACGATCGCGGACCTGGATTCCTGTAAAGACGGAGAAAAAAAGACCGTTTTGACAGATACCAGCTTGTACCGCTGTGTCAACGGCAAATGGCTTAAGGAACTCAAGAGCATTCCCGAATGTTCCGACAAAAACGAATACGAGACATTCTACAAGAACGCTCCTTACGTTTGCATTTCGGGTGAATGGCGCGAAATGGATAGTTTCGAAACCCAATTCGGTGTTTGCGACAAGAAATATGTGGGCAACAAGGCCGTAGACAAGGACAGCTTATACTACATCTGTGACACGACCTTGACTTGGCGCAAGATGACGTTCGTCGACTACAACGGCCGCTGCGACAGCACCAAATACGGAAAGATTGCCACCTACGCAAAGGATACCAGCATATGCCGTTACAGTCAATCGTCAAGACGAGACCAGTGGGAAGCCCTCGATTCACTGGATCTGGATTCTGGTCTATGCACCAAGGAACGTTTCAACGAAATAATTAAGATTACTGAAACATGGGTTACAGCCAAATTTGACCACTATTATCGGTGCTTGGCCTATCGATGGAACAAGATTGACAAACCTGAGGATGCCTTCGGCGCATGCAACAGCTCCATCAAAGACACCATCTACTCCCTGGATAATTATTCGTATACGTGCCGAAACAACGAATGGCGAGCAATCAATTCGAACGAAAGTAAATATGGCTTATGCACGGCCAAGAAACAGGATTCCGTCATTACCATTACAAAAACAAACCATATCATCTGCGACAAGGGCGAATGGCGCGCCGCTAATCCTGACGAAGTGGAAGGACCTTGCACCAGTGCCAACCAAGACGTTGTTTACACAAACGACACTAACGTATATGCCTGCAATTCCAAGGCGTGGATTAAGCTTTCTACCCCGCCCTACAACCTCGCCTACTGCCTGAACAAGAACGAGGGCGGAAAATACAAAGTCACCAACCCGAAAACATACCTGATTTGCCACGATTACAGTTGGCAGGTCATTGATTCGCTGACCTATTACTACGGAGTCTGCAACGCAAACTCTCTCGGAGAAAAAATCTCGCTCAACAAGGATTCCCTAGATTACGCCTGTAAACTGGTCAACGGGAAATACACTTGGCAACAATTGACGGTCGAAGAACAATTCAATCTTACCTGCACATCCGCGGTCCAGGACAGTATTATTCTGTCATACGTATGCGACAAGGGAACCTGGCGCGAGTTGGACAATCTGGAATCGGCTCTCGGACTATGCCGAAACAAGGATATCGGCGTCTTTGGTTCCACTCCGGGCAACTACAACTATATCTGCGCTGAAAATGGCTGGAAATACCTTTCTACAGGAAAGGTTAACGTAAGCGAATGCAATTCTGCAAAAGAAGGATACATTACAAAGATCATCGATGCCGAATACATGTGCACCGACGGTCGTTGGAGAGCTGACAAGGAATTTATCAAGACGAACTGTCAAAGCCCAGAAGCGGGTTTCATATTCTACGCCTACAAACGTTTCTACCAATGCCAAGATGACAATTATACTCCAGTAATGATTGGCGGCATCGTAAGTGAATCGGGCCCCTGCAACGAAGCAAAGCAAGGCTCTGTTACCACCTATAAAGATACCACCTACGTCTGCAACAACACTCAATGGCAAAAGGGTACTCTCAGTAAGATATTCTCTTTGAGTCCATGCAAAGACCTCACGTTACACAACCAGAAGTACACCTGCTCTGGCGGAAAATGGACCCCTACCTACGGGACAATGACAGACTCCCGCAACAATAAAACATACAAGACGATTAAAATAGACAATATCACGTGGATGGCTGCAAACCTCGATTACGAAACGACCAACAGCTGGTGTCCTCAGAATAGCAGCGATCAATGCAAGTCCTACGGAAGACTCTATACCTGGAACAATACCAAGAACGTCTGCCCGACCGGATGGCGCGTCCCAAGTATCCTTGATTACTGGAAAGCCTCAACCCATTACCTTCGTCCGAATATATGGAGCATTGACGGCTGGCAAGATTACACATCGGCAGACAACGCCGTTCCTGGCCTAGAAATTCCGGCTGCAGGAGTTAGATATCCCGATGGAAAAATGGATTACGTGCACCGATTCGGTGGAATTTGGCTATCGGATGAAGCAACTACGGACTCCGCCTATTACGACGGTCGTTCCGGAATTTCTGTCCATGACGACGTTCTGTACGGCAGCACTAAACGTTTCCCCGACCTCAAGCCCGAAGGAGCGACAAGCACACTCGCTCCAACGGCCAGCGCACAGCTTAAAACTTTCGGTTTTTCGATCCGCTGTGTCAAGGAAGACTAAAGCAAAAAAGCACCCTTCAAGGGTGCTTTTTTATTGCTTAAAAATGATTTAACTATTCGTGCATGATCACGTTGTCCAGCGTCTGACCGCTGACCTTGACTGCGTCCCACAGCACAGCGTTACTGATGGTGCAGTTCTCGATAACGCAATCGTCGCCCACCGACACATTGGGACCGATAATGCTGTTCGTGATCTTTGCGCCCTTGCCAATGTAGCACGGAGCAATCACCTTGACGCCCGGGTGATTCACCGAAGCGGAATTGTCGATGCGCTTGAGCACATGGGCATTAGTTTCCAACAGGGTTTCTGCCAGGCCGCAGTCCAACCACTTTTGCACCGGAGCGGTACGGAAATGGCAGCCCTTTTCGAGCATCATTTGGAGAGCGTCCGTCAACTGGAATTCGTTCTTGGTGCGGATATTGTTGTCCATCAGGTACTTGAGGCTCTGCTTGAGCACCTTGGTATCCTTGATGTAGTAGATACCCACAATGGCCTCGTCGCTCACGAATTCCTGCGGTTTTTCCACCAGGCGCGTAATACGACCGGAGCCGTCGGTCACGGCTACGCCAAAACGGCGCGGGTCCTCGACCTTGAAGGTATAAAGGATATTTTCGTCCACATTGTGGAGAATGGAAAGATCCGCTTCGAAAAGCGTATCGCCCAGAATAATCAGGAGCGGTTCATCGTCATCCACGTAAGGCAGTGCGAGGCTGATTGCTTCGCCCAAACCCTGTGGATTGGACTGGACCACAGCGCGGGTCTTACCCCAAGCAGGGCGCTTTTCCAAAAAAGAGTCTACAGCCTCAGCCTTGTAGCCGGTAATAAAAATCGTTTCCGTGGGCTTTAGGCTTAGGGAATCTTCAACAATCCAATCTAAAATCGTCTTGCCGGCAACGGGCAGCAAACACTTCGGTAAATTCTCAGTGTAAGGCCGCAAGCGTAGTCCGTTTCCAGTAACGGGCAGAACAATCTTCATTTAATCCAAATTCCTCAAAACAAAACTTTACATCAGCAATATAGCATTTTATATGGAGCGGGGGTATCTGAAAATGGTAATAATGTTGTAAACTCAGTAACATTATCCAACACGCTTAAAATGAGCCAAATAAGAAAAAACCGCCTCGGGGTGAGACGGTTTTTCGTGGATGATGCAGGGGTCGAACCTGCGACCCGCTGATTAAGAGTCAGCTGCTCTACCAACTGAGCTAATCATCCATAGTCGCTTAGGACGCGCTCAATTATAGAATAAAAAAGGGGCGTTGTCAAGGGAGAAAGCGGATTTTTTCAAAAAAATCTATATTTTTTTGCATGAGCCTGAATTCAAACCGCATGGACGCCTATTTGGCGTTTTTGGGAGTGGAACGGAACCTTTCGCCCGCCACCATCCAAAGCTACCAGGAGGACTTGCGGCATTTTATAGGCTGGCTCGACGAAATTGGACTGGACCTCAAGGATTTGACTCCCGAAAAGCTGGACGAATTCCTGACGCTCACCGCCGGGCAAGAGGAATACTCCCCCACATCAATTGCAAGGCATTTTTCAAGCCTGCGCGGGTTCTTAAAGTACATGCAGAACCAGGGCGAATACGACTTCAGCACAGAATCCATGCTGGACCGTCCCAAACTCGGGCATTATCTGCCGCAGTACCTGACCCGCGAAGAAATCGACAGCGTTTTTGAAAGTGCGGCCAACGGCAAGAACCCGCTGCGCGACACCGCGCTTTTTGAGCTCATGTACAGTGCCGGACTCCGTATTTCGGAAACTCTAGGCATCAAGCTTTCGCAGCTGGACCTCGACAACGAATGGCTCACGCCGATCGGCAAGGGTAACAAGCAGCGCCTGGTACCGCTCGGGAGCAAGGCGAAAGAGAATCTGAAGGCCTGGATCGAACTTGGCAGGCCGCTCACCCACCCGACCACAGACAACATAATACTCAATTCCCGCGGCAAGCCCATGACCCGCATGGGAGCGTGGAAAATCGTACAACTTCATACGATGCACCTGAGCAAGCAAGTCTCGCCGCACACCTTCCGGCACAGCTTTGCCACACACTGCCTCGAAGCGGGCATGGATTTACGCGTACTGCAGGAGCTCCTCGGGCACGCCGACATCAGCACCACGCAGATTTACACGCATATCGACAAGGAATTCATCAAGCAGGAACACCGGCAATTCCATCCTAGAGAATTAGCCGGAAAATAAACGACCGCACAGGTAGATTTCACAGAACCGAATTGACGCCTCCCTAAATTCTAGGTATATTTGAACAAAATATAAAGCAGAGGCTTAAATGAATAAAATTTCATTCCTTTTGTTTCCGGCTCTGACTGTCGCCGCCTTCTTTGTAGCTTGCAGCGACGACGACTCTTCTAGCCGCAAGGTGATTACCGAAGTCAACTCGATTTACGAACTCGGAATTTGCGGAGAAGACAACCAAGGCGATACCGTCTACGCCAAAAAAGAAGACGCCCAGTATTACTGCGACGACGCGAACTGGGTTCCCGTTGCCACCAAGGAATCGACAGGTTCCTCAAGTTCGTCTAGCCAAAAAGCAAGTTCCTCGTCCATGACCAAGGCGGAACTCGATAAATTTACCGAATTGTGCAAGGCTTCCGGCGGTAAAGTAAAAGATGGTGCCTGCTCCTGTAAAAACGAGCTCTGCGACGTCGGTGCTGTCTGCAACACCATCACGGGCGTCTGCGGAAACCAGAGCAAGCCAAGTGACATAACCGACATTTCTTCGGATTCCAACGCCAGTTCTTCCTCTACAGCCACCACCTTCGCTGACCTCTGTAAGGCCTCGGGTGGTAAAGCGAAAGATGGCGCATGCGTCTGTGACGATATCACCTGCGACGAAGGCGTTCTCTGTAACACCAAGAGCAAGGAATGCGCAAACAAGGATGCCCTTGAAAAAGAATGCGATGAAAGCAGCTACAACAACTCCTGTTCCAACAGTCCTGCCAGCATCGGCATCGTCAAGGAATGCGTAAAGGGCGTCGTCGTGAACCGCTCGTGCGGTACGGTCTCTTGTAACGAAGATGGCACAGACTGCGGCGAATGCATCAACGAAGTACAGACCTGCACCGAAGACAAGAAGTTCAAGGCAACAGTCACACACTGCGAAAAGGGCAAGAAGGTGACCGAAAGCTGCGGCGATAAATCCTGCGACCCGCGCGACAACGGTTGCGGCGAGTGCACGAACTACGAACACACCTGCACCAACGATGAAGCCGGAAAGGGAACCGTCTACGAGTGCGTCGCCGGCGAAGCCAAGAAGGCCGTTTCCATATGCGGCAACAAGTCGTGCCGTACCGACAAGGCCATCTGCGGCGAATGCCTGAACGGCGAACTGAGGTGCGACAACGACATCAACAACAACGCCATCATGTACAGGTGCGTCGACGGGCAATGGGAAAGGCTCCATAACAAGTTCGACCCGCTCGACAAGGAATATTACAAATGCCCCGTCGCTTGTAGAGAAGGCACCGATCCACAGAAGATGGAAACCGAATGCGACATAGACCAATGTTCTGATTGTGATCCATGCTGGGGTGAGAAAATGGAGGGTGCTCCCTCTAATCCGAACCCCTGCTACAACGAGGAACGTTGCAAACAAATTCTCAAGGACGAAGACCCCGACTACCCGCCGTTCAGGAGTTTCGAGACGAAACAGAAATGGAAGGACCTGATTCCTAGTAAAAAGATGGCAGCGAAAGAAGTTCACGGCTACAACTGGACGAATCACAAACCAGTCTCCGCTCCTGAAGAACGCGTGGAAGATTTTGAATTCGACCTTACTAACGAGACGCGCCGCGTATCGTGCAACGCCCTGGGAACCTACTTCGGCTTATGCCACAACACCCTGCAGACCTGCATCAACAATGTTTACCATGGTGAGGGATTTATGGTGGTCTGCGCTAGCGGCGAACTTGTCGACGCTGATGGCAACAACGACGGTATTGCTTGCGAATGCGAAAAAACAGCTAGCAACGCCAACGGATGTTGCTACACCAGAAGCGCCTGCTTTAAGCAGACCAACTGGTCGAGAGACCGCTGCGCTAAGCCCTCGGGCAACGAAAACGACGATTAATTTCATCGACATTTCAGGCAGAAAGGAACCGCAAGGTTCCTTTCTGCATATTGACGTATTGTCCACGATAAACGTCGCCGCCCTGGGAATTTTTCCCTAAAGGGAATATATGTTTATAATGGATAGCTATGACTTCTCGAATTTTAAAAATTGTCACTCTTGCGCTTTTATACGCATTTACGGGTGTATTTGCCGGCCCCGGCCTTGCCGACGGTGCGGCCAAGTTCCTCGGCAACATTCCGGTTGATGGCGAAGTTCCGTCTGATTTCGCGAAATACTGGAACCAGATTACCTCCAATGATGAATGCGTATGGATCCAAATCGAAAAGAATCGTGGCGAATTCGACTTTTCCAAGTGCGACGCAATTTACAACTGGGCAAAACAGAACGGAGTCCTATTCAAGTTCCGCACGCTCGTGTGGGGTTCGCAATACCCAGGTTGGATTCGCAACCTAAATGTCGAGGAAACCAGGGAAGCCATTACCGCCTGGTTCGATGCCGTCGCGGAACATTACCCCGACCTGGAAATGATTGACGTGGTAGCCGAAGCCGGCCGTTTATCGAAAAACAAGTATCATTCCGCATTTGGCGTAGACAACCACCTTATCGAAGCGCTGGGAGGTGACAACGATGGCGACTACAAGTTCGTGACTACGGCCTTCAAGATGGCTCGCGAGCGCTGGCCGAAAGCAATACTCATTTACAACGACTACAATACGTTCCAATGGCAGAGAGATGTCGGAATAAACCTTATCAATACCATCAAAAAGAACGGTGCACCAGTCGACGGCTACGGAATGCAAGGACATGATTTAATGGCAAAGGGCTCCGGCCCGACAAACTGCCTCAACATCAACATCATCAAAAAATACCTACAAGAAATTATAGACAGTACACAGATTCCATTGTTCATTACCGAATACGATATCGGAACCACAAACGACGACATTCAGAAAAAATGCTACTCCGAACAAATCCCGCTCTTCATGGAAGAGAAATACATTGCAGGCGTTACCCTTTGGGGGTATATCTACGGCAAGACATGGATATATTGTAGCGAAAAGGATCTAGGATGTTCCGGCATCATCAAGGACGGCGTGGACCGCCCGGCAATGACCTGGCTCAAGGAATACTTCGCGGAACACATTGCCGACAGCAAGAACATTTGGTTTCCTACATCCGATTTTCCGGGAGATGGTCCGACAGCAATTGGCGGCAAGCTTCACCTGCAGGCGAAAACCCTTCAGGCATACGACGTATTTGACCTGAACGGCGTCCGACTCGGCCGCCTGCGCGCCTACACTATCGACGAGGCCGTTTCGATACTCAAGAATACTAGCGACATCAAGGTCCAGGGCGTCTACATGCTCCGCTCCGTCCGGAACGGCACCGTAAAGCAAGTGCGGATTGCACGGTAGAAGCAATTTTTCTATCTTTGCCTTGGTCAAAATTTAAACCAAGGATTCAAAATGAGCAAGAATTACAAGATTGCAGTGCTTCCGGGCGACGGTATCGGCCCCGAAGTGATGAAAGAAGCTGTCCGCGTGCTGGACGTGGTTTCCAAGAAGTTCGGTTTCGACGTGAACGCCGAATGGGCAAACGTCGGTGGTGCCGCTTATGACGAAAGCGGTTCCCCGCTGCCGGAAAGCACCCTCAAGCTGGGCGAAGCTTCTGACTGTATTCTTTTCGGTTCCGTGGGCGGCCCGAAGTGGGAACACCTCCCCCCAAACCTGCAGCCGGAACGCGGCGCACTCCTCCCGCTCCGTAAGCACTTCAAGCTTTTCTGCAACCTCCGCCCGGCCCGCGTTTACAAGGAACTCGCAGGCGCATGCCCGCTCCGTGCCGACATCGTGGGCGACGGCTTCAACATTCTCACCGTCCGCGAACTGACGGGTGACGTTTACTTTGGCCAGCCGAAGGGCCGCGAAGGCGTTCCGGGCTCCAAGGAAGAAATCGGTTTCGACACCATGAAGTACAGCCGCTACGAAGTCGAACGCATTGCCCGCTTCGCTTTCGACGCCGCTATGCTCCGCAACAAGAAGGTTGCCTCCATCGATAAGGCCAACGTGCTCACCACCAGCGTGCTCTGGCGCGAAGTCGTGAACGAAGTCATCAAGGACTACCCGGAACTGACTCTCGAACACCTCTACGTGGACAACGCTGCCATGCAGCTCCTGAAGCGCCCGCGTGAATTCGACGTGCTCCTCTGCCCGAACCTCTTCGGCGACATCCTCACCGACGAATGCGCCATGCTCACCGGTTCCATGGGTCTCCTCCCGTCCGCTTCTATCGCCGAAGGTTCCTTCGGTCTGTACGAACCGGCCGGTGGTTCTGCTCCGGACATCGCTGGCAAGGGTATCGCTAACCCGCTCGCCCAGATCCTCTCCGTGGCCCTCATGCTCCGCTACACCTTCAAGGAAGAAGAAGCGGCCAAGGCTATCGAAGCTGCCTGCGAAAAGGTCATTGCTCAGGGTTTCCGCACTGGCGATATCTACCAGGAAGGCTGCACCAAGGTCGGCACGACCGGCATGGGTGATGCCATCATTAAGGCTCTCGGCTAATAGCAAACAACCGAACTTAAATAGACGCCCCGCAAGGGGCGTTTTCTAAATACTAAGCTCTAATTAAAACATGCTCAATACAACCCTCTGCTACATCGAACAAGACGGCAAGTACTTGCTGCTCCACCGCGTCAAAAAGAAAAACGACATCAACAAAGACAAGTGGATCGGCATTGGCGGCAAGTTCGAGGAATGGGAATCTCCCGAGGACTGCATCAAGCGCGAAGCTCTCGAAGAAACAGG
>NZ_ONDD01000050.1 GCF_900316465.1 uncultured Fibrobacter sp.
TCCTTGGTGCCTTCGATCACCTTCACGTTCACGGTGACGGTATCGCCAGCGCGGAGTTCAGGAAGGTCGGTCTTCAAGTTTTCGTTATGGATTGCTTCAATGTTCAGGGACATTTGTGTACCTCGTTTTTATTTGATGCCAAATTTAGTATCTTCTTCAAGATTTTTAAAGATGTCTGGGCGTCTTTCTTGCGTTCTTTTTAACGATTCTTGGCGCCTCCAGGCTTTAATGTTCGCGTGATGGCCCGAAAGGAGCACTTCGGGGACCTTTTTTCCTTCAAAAACTTCGGGTCGGGTATAGACCGGCCATCCCAGTACGCCCTGCGCAAAAGAGTCCGTTTCGCCGGATTCCTTGTTGCCGAGCGCCCCGTCCAGGAGTCTCACCACGGCATCCGTCACGAGCATGGCAGGCAGTTCGCCTCCGCTCACGACAAAATCGCCGATAGAAATCTCCAAGTCGACCTCGGACTGGCGGATGCGGTCGTCGATTCCCTTGTAGTGCCCGCAGACAAGTACCAGGTGGCTTTCTTTCGAAAGTTCCTTGGCCATCTTGTGGGTAAAGGGAACCCCGTCTGCAGTCAAGTAGATGACTTTACCGCCGTCTTCCTTGACACCCGTGCTGCGAATAGCGTTTGCGAGCGGTTCGGGCCTAATGACCATTCCCGGTTCGCCGCCATAGGGCACGTCGTCCACCTGGCCGTAATCGTTGATGGCAAAGTCGCGCAGGTAGACGGTATTGAATTCCATCAGACCTTTGCTCTGGGCGCGACCCATGATCGATTGCTTCATGGGGGCGAACATCTCGGGGAAGATGGTGATGCAGTCGATTCTCACCTTTCCTCCGGGCACAGGCTCTTGAGGTAGTCTGCGCTGAATACGATGTTCTTGCCATCTTCGTCCACGTCCAAGACACAGTCGTCTATCCAGGGGGCGAGGATTGTTTTCGCGGAAAATTCGCGTTGGAAGGCTGCATCGAACTTGATGTGAAATGCGTTCACGGTAGGCAGTTCTTCGACTTCAAGAACTTCGCCAATGTCGCGGCCGTCTTCCAGTTTTACGCGGAACCCTTCCAGATCGTCCAGGTAATATTGCCCTTCGGGGGCGGGGAGCCTCTCCGATTCGGGAATCATTACGTCTGCATTCACGAAATGGGTGAGCGATTCCGGCGTATCGTACCCCTTGAACTTGAGTAACCACAGATTGTTTGCAAGCCTGGAATCTTCCAGAGTCAATTGGACCTGTTCACCATTGGTCTTCTTTAGCATCACATCCTTAAGCTGCTCGTGACGTGTTAGGTCGTGAGTGAATGGCATCGCCTTGATGTAGCCCTTGACGCCATGAGTGCGCATGAGCTGGCATACGGTGATGTATTCTTCGGATTCAGACATGAAAGACTTAGTGGGGTTTTGAATCGGTGGAAGGCGGTTGCCCTTGTTCAAGCGGCTTTTGCTGCATAAAAAAGTCCCGCGTTGTTTGGCGCGAGACTCTTTATAAAGCGAAAATTATGCTTCGGCGGCAGGAGCTTCAGCGGCCGGTGCTTCGGCAGCGGCAGCGGCTTCAGCAGCAGCGGCTTCCTTGGCAGCCTTTTCAGCTTCGATCTTGGCGAGAGCCTTAGGACCGAGCTTGGCCTTCTTGGCCTTTTCAGCACGCGGAGTAGCGGTCTTGCCTTCGATAGAACGGCCGGCGCGGATTTCGTGGAACAAGTCCATGATGCCGACCTTCTTGAGGAGGCTGCGAACGGTGTCAGACGGCTGTGCACCGGTCTGGAGCCACTTGAGGACCTTTTCCTGTTCGAACTTGATTTCCGGAGTCTTGGAATTCGGGTTGTAGAAACCCACCTGTTCGATAAAGCTATCGTCGCGAGCCTTGCGGGAATCAATCACCACGGCGCGGTAGATGGGGTTGTGACGCTTGCCGAAACGAGCGAGACGGATAACGGTTGCCATTTTAACCTCTTATTTGTTTGTTCCCCTTTGCGGGGAAATGGGGTTTGTTTTATTGTTTTGGGCCAAATATAGCAAAAGAATCTTGTTTGTAAAGGACGGCAATGTAAAATTTTTCCGTTCTTTACAAACAAATTAATTGAATTTTAAAGGCGTAAATTCGCAAAAATGCAGTTTTCCGGTAAATTTCGCCAAATTTAGGCCATAAAAAGCACCCCATGAATGACAAAGCCCCCGGGGGTTAACCGGGGGCTTGAAAGTCCTAATTGAGGACTGAACTACTCTTTATCCTTGCTTTCGCTGTCGTCGCCGTGAGCAACAAAGCCCCAGGCGTTAAGCTGGGGCGGTTGCGAGAGAATCGGCTCAGTGGTACGTACTTAGTCTTCTTTAGCCGATTCGGTCTCTTTACAACAAGGACAATGGTAGCAGTCACCCGTTTCGGCGTAGTCCTTACCGCTCCAGCAGTAGGTGCAGAGCTGTTCGGCGGGGAGACCGATAGCGTGAATCAGGTCGTCGATGCGCTGGAACGCAAGAGTCGTCAGGTTCAGCTTCTGGCGGATGTATTCCACCATTCCCTTGTAGGCTTCGCCATCGGGATTGGTGTACTTGTCCAAATCGGGATTTTCGCCTTCCTGGTCGCGGATGTAGCGACGGGTAATCAGGTCGTATTCGTTCTTGGAACGAGAGAAGTTGATGAATTTGCAGGGGAAAACCAGCGGCGGGCAAGCGATACGCATGTGGGTTTCTTTACAGCCCAAGGAGTAGAGCTTCTGAGCCTGCTTACCGAGCTGGGTACCGCGTACGATGGAGTCGTCGCAGAACACCAGGCGGCGGTCCTTGATGAGTCCCGGAATCGGAATCAGCTTCATGGATGCCACGCGTTCGCGCTGCTTCTGGTCCTGCGGCATAAAGGAACGGGCCCAAGTCGGCGTGTATTTCACGAACGGGCGGGCGAACTTGATGCCGGCTTCGTGAGCGTAACCGAGGGCGTGGGACGTACCGGAGTCAGGAATACCGCAGGCGGCGTCTGCTTCGGTGGGGGTGCGCTTTGCAAGGGCAGAACCGCAGCGGTAGCGGGTCATTTCCACATTGCGGCCTTCGTAAGTGGATGCCGGATAGCCGTAGTAAACCCAGAGGAACGAGCAGATAGCCATCTTCTTGCCCGGAGCAACGAGCGTCTTGTCGCCATCCGGTGTGAGTTCGGCGATTTCGCCCGGACCCATGTCGCGGACATATTCAAAGCCGAGGTTATGGAGAGCGCAGCTTTCTTGCAGGGCGATCATGGCGCCGTCTTTCTTGCCGAGCACGATTGCCGTACGGCCCCACTTGTCGCGGCTGGCGTAGAACTTGCCGTTTTCGTCCATCAAAAGAACGGAGCAGCTACCCTTGATTTTTTCTTGTACGTACTTGAGACCATCGACAATGGAATCCTGCGTTGCAATCAGGGCGGACACCACTTCGGTCGGTCCGACCATTCCGCTAGTTGTGGAATACTGGAGCTGCATGCAGTTGTTCTTGAACAGCTCGTTCTTAATTTCTTCGATATTCGTAATCAAGCCGACGGTCACGATAGCGAACGTGCCGAGCTTGGATGTCATGACGAGCGGCTGCGGGTCAGTATCCGAAATAACGCCGATACCTACGTTTCCTGCAAAAGAGGGCAAGTCATGTTCAAACTTGCTGCGGAACGGGGTGTTCTGGATATTGTGGATTGAACGATGGAAGTGTCCGTTGGCCTTGAGAACAGCCAAACCGCCACGGTGGGTTCCAAGGTGTGAATGGTAGTCGGTTCCGAAGAAGAGATCGCTTACGCAATCTTCTTTAGAAACAACACCGCAAAAGCCGCCCATAAATACTCCTTGAGTGATTGGGGAAAATTTGAATTCAAAGGTAGAAATTTTGTGCGACTTGTTAAGCCGTAAAAACATAATTATTACTTTCAATCTCAAAACCATCTTTAACTATTCATTCTACCTCCATATCCAATATCCATTATTCATTATTCATTATTCATTACTCATTACTCATTACTCATCCCTCACTTCACACCCCACACCTCACACCTCACACCTCACACCTCACATCTCACATCCCTTCGGCTACTGCACATCTGTTTAGGTAGTGGCGTTTCGGCCTCTTTCGGGATTATTTTTATAGGAAATCCGGAAAAATGTTTGATTTTCCTTAAAATTTTATTAATTTATAGAACGTAAAGTTTCTAAAACGGTTTGCCGATGGATTCGCTTTTGTCTATAGAAGATATTTCGATGGCTCTCTCGCTCGATTACGAGTGCGTGTTTTTTGTCGATATAGAAAGCGATAACTACGCCATGTTTGCGTTCAGCGGGAACCATAAAAACCTTGAATTGAACGAAACGAGTAATTTCTGGGCCGATTCCCGCGTAAACTTGGAAACGGTTGTCTATGAAGATGACAAGGCCTGGTTTGCTGAAAATATTGCTACTAAAGAAAAGCTTGTCGCTTCTGTACAGAACGGAAATACCTTTAGAGGAAAGTATCGCATTGTTGCGAATGGAACCCCGGTTTGGTATTCCATGAAGGTTGTTCGTGGGCAGGGTAAACAGCGCGATTATTTGATTATCGGTGTTACAAACATCGACAAACAGGAACGAGAAAGTCTGGCTCTTAAGCAGAAAGCTTCTAAAAGTGAACTGTACGGCCAGATCGTGATGGCGCTTGCTGAACGCTACGACGCCCTTTACATGGTGGATCTGGAAACAAACCATTATGTGCAATACAAGAGCGAACGTGTGTTCTGCGAGCTGAGTATTGCCCTTGAAGGCGATGATTTCTTCAATCAGCTTAAAAAAGATGCTCTTAGCGTCATTTACAAAGATGATATCCCGTTGCTGACGGCTGCTTTGGAAAGAAGTGTCCTTTTGAAGGAACTGGATGATCATGGCGTGTTTACGTTTACCTATCGCCTGAATTCTCCTGATGGTCCTTTGTTTGTAAAAATGGTGGCCGTTTATTCCGATAAAAAGCATATCGTGATTAGCGTGACCAACATTGATTCTCAAATTCGCCGTGAACAGAAAATTAGGGAAGAGGCCAGCATTGCCTATGAAAAGGCTCGCCGTGACGGCTTGACGGGAATCAAGAACAAGACTGCTTATGGTGAATTTGAAGCCAAACTGAACCAGCAAATCCAGTCGGGCGAAGATGTTGAATTCGCCATTGCCATTTGCGATGTGAACGGTCTTAAGGATGTTAATGATACGCGCGGACATATCGTGGGTGACGAATATATCAAGGCGGCTAGCAGGCTTGTGTGCAACACGTTCAGACACAGTCCGGTGTTCCGTGTAGGTGGTGACGAATTTGTAGCGATTCTTCGTGGTGGAGATTTTGAAATCCGCGAAAAGTTGCAGAATGATTTTGCAGAAACTGTAAAACGGAATGCCTTTGATGGTCAAGTAGTTATGGCCTGTGGTATTTCTGTTTTTGACAAGACTTGCGACCATAGCGTTGCCGATGTCTTTAAAAAAGCCGATGCTTTAATGTATCAAAATAAGGTAAGCCTAAAGGGCGCTCGCAGATAAATCTTTTCTATCTTTGGAAAGTTAATTCTATAGATAGGCAAAAGATGTTTAAAGTAGGGTTTGATAACGACGCGTACCTGAGGACGCAGTCCGAAAAGATTGCCGAGCGCATTGCGAAGTTCGGCGGAAAACTTTATCTGGAATTTGGCGGAAAACTATTCGATGACCATCACGCATCCCGCGTGTTGCCTGGCTTTGCGCCCGATAGTAAAATCCGCATGCTCGAAAAGCTCAAGGACAAGGCCGAGGTCATTATCGCCATTAATGCCGGCGATATTGAAAAGAACAAGGTCCGTGGCGACTTGGGTATTACCTACGATCAAGATGTCTTGCGCCTGATTGATGCCTTCCGTGGTTACGGTCTTTATGTGAGCTCCGTGGTGCTGACCCGCTGGCAGGAACAGCCGAGTGCCGTTGCTTACCAGAAAAAACTCGAAGGTTTAGGCCTCAAGGTTTATCGTCATTATCCGATTGCTGGTTACCCGAGCAACATTCCGCTGGTGGTGAGCGATGACGGTTACGGCAAGAATGAATTTGTTGAAACTTCTCGCGAACTTGTGGTGGTGACGGCTCCGGGCCCCGGAAGTGGAAAGATGGCTGTGTGCCTTTCGCAGATTTACCACGAAAACAAGCGTGGTGTAAAGGCTGGCTATGCCAAGTTCGAAACCTTCCCGATTTGGAACATTCCGCTCAAGCACCCGGTGAACCTCGCATACGAAGCCGCCACCGCCGACTTGAACGATGTGAACATGATTGATCCGTTCCACTTGGAAGCCTACGGACAGACGACTATCAATTACAATCGCGATGTGGAAATCTTCCCGGTGCTGAACGCCCTGTTTACCCGCATTCTCGGTGAATCTCCGTACAAGAGTCCGACCGATATGGGCGTGAACATGGCCGGCAATTGCATTGTTGATGACGACGCCGTTTGCGAAGCCGCTCGCCAGGAAATCATCCGTCGCTACTACAACACGCTTTGCGATGTGCGTAAGGGCAACGCCGACAAGGATCAAGTTTACAAGCAGGAACTGATTATGGAACAAGCCCAGATCAGTACTGCAAACCGCCCCGTGATTGCGGCTGCCGTCAAGAAGGCCGAAGAATCCGAAGGCCCGGCTGTAGCAATTCAGCTGAACGATGGCGCTATCATTACGGGTAAGACTTCGTCTTTGCTTGGCGCCTCTTCTGCAATGTTGCTGGATTCGCTCAAGCACTTGGCTGGTATTCCTGATGAAGTGCGTCTGCTTTCGCCGATGGTGATTGAACCGATTCAGAGTCTGAAAACCAAGCAGCTCGGCCACAAGAACCCGCGCCTGCATATGGATGAAGTTCTGGTTGCGCTCTCTGTTTGCGCCCTCACGGATTATAACGCCAAGATTGCTATGGAAAAACTCCCGGAACTTCGCCACTGCGAAGTGCATTCCAGCGTGATTCTTTCTCAGGTAGATGTGGGCGTGTTCCGCCGTCTCGGTGTTAACCTGACGACTGAGCCTACGTATCAGACCAGCAAATTATATCATGGCTAAATAGAGTGTCATGCCCGACTTGGTCGGGCATCCCCTTTTAAATGAAAAAAAAGTCGCGACGGTGTCGCGACTTTTTAGCTTGTATGCAATTACTTCGTTTGCTTGGAAGAATTACTTCTTCTTGGAAGCCTTCTTGCTGGAAGATTTCGGGGGGTGAACCGCAATCTTCTTCACGCTCTTGTCTTCGGCCTTGGCGAGTTCAGCTTCTTCGGCTTCGAAGATTGCCTGAGCCTGGCGGAGAGCGTCGGTCGGGTCGATTTCGATTGCTTCGGAGGCTTCGTCTACGAGTTCGGCGAAGTCATCGTACCAATCAGCGAAGATTTCCACTTCGAGGTGGTCGACACCCGGAACAGTGAGGCGTGCGCCGCAGGCTTCGCCCACGCGGTCGAGGTACTTGGCCATCTGCGGCTTGAGGAGCGTCAGGTCGAGACCGTCGAGGTCTTCGGGTTCGAAGTAAACGGCGTCGACATCGCTGTCGTCGTCCTTAGCCTTCTTGCTCTTCTTGCCTTCGCACTTGCCGCACTTGCAGTCGCCGTTGCAGCATTCTTCGTTGCCGTACAGGGCCATGTATTCTTCATCGTCCATGCCGCTGTCGTAGTAGAATTCGTCTTCTTCGAGGTACAGGGTTTCAACAAAGATTCCCTTTGCGCCGAGCGTCTTGGCTGCAGCAATGAATTCCTTGAGGTCGCCGCCGAAGTAGCGGGTGGTTTCCATGTCTTCGTTCAGGGTCTGAACGGGAATGGGGGAGAGCTTCTGCTTCTTGAGGTAGTCGCAGATTTCGTCACTGATGGATTTCTGAGTCTTTGCCATGTGAATCTCCTGGTAAAATTAAACGTGGTACTTCTTGAGGCTCGGAGCCTTTTCGTTAATGAGCTTCATGATGCGTTCGACAGCTTCGACGCCATGTGCGGTGTCCTTCACGCTAACGAGCGGCTGGAACAGCGGGCTGTTGAACAGCGTGCCCAGCGGAATCGGGTTCTTGCGGCAGAAGGTCGCTTCCACGTAGTC
>NZ_ONDD01000051.1 GCF_900316465.1 uncultured Fibrobacter sp.
GCAAGGAGTTGTCGAACTCCTGAGCCCGCTTAAGGGCAAGATTACCGCCGTTCGCGGCAACTGCGACGCCGAAGTGGACCAGATGGTGCTGGGATTCCCCTGCCTCGCGGACTACGCCGAATTTGAAGAAAATGGATTGCGCCTATTTTTGAGCCACGGTCACCTGTACGACCCGTATCTGTTCAGCCACTACAAGGCCGACGTGTATTTTTCCGGTCATACACATATCTTTACCGCCGAAAAAAACGCTGATGGAGTCTACTGCCTGAACCCCGGCTCCACGAGCCTGCCCAAAGGCGGAAACCCACCTACCTTCGGACTCTACGAAACCTTCGACGGCACCACTCCCCCGCGATTCAGCGTACACCACCTGGAAACCGGCAAGGAACTCGCGGCCGTCGAAATCGTGAAATAACATGCGAAATCTATTTGCAATCGTCTTCTTTCTCGGAATCGTGCTTTGGGGTACGCCGGTTTTGGCGCAAGATGTCAACGTCTGTTCGTTTGACTCGACCCTGATGGTTCATTTTGTCCGTGGGGATCTTTCCGAAGTCCCCGCCATATTGGACTACATCAAGGAAAACGCCCCTAAAATTCGTAACGAGCTCTGCAAAGACGAATTAATGCAAAGCGAACTCACCCATTTGGCCGGTAACCTCTACTGGACAGATAGACCCGGGCATGTGTCAGTCCCTATCGCCTACACTAGGTACATGAATTTTGGCGGTCAAGAAGTAAACGGGAGAACTCTGACTGAAGAAGAAAACGCCGTGTACAACCTAGTCATGGACTACATGATTTCGAAGTACGACATGCTCTATGCGCTCGCCAAGAAGACTAGCCTGCAAAAGAATTCTAAGCTGAAAACAGGCGCGTTCGTCGAATACATGTTTACGTATTGGCTAAAGCCCGAAGATGTCGGCTCTGCCGCCATAGAAATCGCCAAGACGCCGGCTGGAATCGCCGTCGACGCGGCAACCTCCTGGGCAACCTTGTGGATTCAAAAAGAAAGCCCTTACGAACGAGATACCTACTACGATTTTGACTACAGTTGGCTATTGATTGCCCGAGACAACTTTTTCAGGCGTTACCCCGTTACTCCCTATAGAACCGCGTTACAAGCCTTGATTAATCAGGACATCGTCGCCGAATTACACGAAGCGGACAAGAATAGCGGAGTTTTAGGCCTTTGTGTCGGAGTTTCTGTAGGAAAATCGCTCATGACATCCGGCCTGGAAGCCGTTAACGAAAATTTCACCTTCAGCGTTCCGAACGCAAGAATCCAGGTATTCCGATTCGTATTCCAGCTTCAAGTTGACCTGATGTTTGCAGACGGAATTTCTGCCGCAGGACTGGACGCCATGATCGGCCGCACCTACGAATTCAACGAATACGGTTTCGACGTGTTGGCGGGAATCGGTTTCGATGAATTCTATGTGGGCCAAGACTCCATCATGAATCTTGCATTCATGGGTGGTATCCAGGCCATGAGACGATTCCCCTTGGGCGACATGGCAAACATCACCCCTAAACTGCAGTGGATTTTAAAGACAGTCCATTTTGACGACCCGGTCAAGAACCGCAAACGCCGCGCCTTCATCAATCAATTCAGCATCGGCATTTCGTTCGAAGGCCGACAACCGCTTTCACGTCTGAACGCGTTTAAATAGCCCTATTTCTTCAGTGCCGAGAGGAATTCCTTGAGGCGGGAATCTTTCGGGTTGTCGAAAATTTCTTCGGGGGAGCCATCTTCCTTGACGTAGCCGTCGGCAAAGAACAGCACGCGGTTGGCGACTTCGCGGGCAAAGCTCATTTCGTGCGTCACCACGACCATCGTCATGCCGGATTTTGCCAAGTCCTTCATGATCTTGAGAACTTCGCCGACCATTTCGGGGTCCAAGGCACTCGTCGGTTCGTCAAACAGAATTGCCTCGGGCTGCATGGCCATGGCGCGGGCAATCGCCACACGCTGTTGCTGGCCGCCGGAGAGCTGTGCCGGATAATGATCCGCACGTTCCAGGAGCCCGATACGTTTCAGGAGTTCCTTCGCACGGGTCTCGGCATCGGCTTTGGAAAGTAGCCCCAATTTCACAGGAGCGAACATGATATTCTTGAGTGCGGTCATGTTCTTGAACAAGTTAAACTGCTGAAACACCATGCCCACGCGCCTGCGAACATCTGGCTTCGAAATACCCTTCGCCAAGATGCTCTTGCCGTCCAACAAAATGTCGCCGCTTGTCGGAATTTCAAGCAAGTTCAGTTGGCGGAGGAACGTAGACTTGCCGCAACCCGAAGGCCCGATAATCGCAATCACGTCGCCGCGGTGGATGTCTAAAGAAATTCCCTTGAGAATTTGCTTATCGCCGTAGGCTTTGCAAAGGTCCTTGACCTGGATTAAAGTTTCTGCATTAGCGTTCATTTTTCTTCAACCTCTTTTCAAGCTTTGCAACGCAAGACGAAAGTCCTGCCACCAGGATAAAGTAGATGGCCGCTACAGCAAGGAGCGGGAGCATGGCCTCGTAGGTCATGCTGCGGATAATGTCACCACCGCGGGTCAAATCGGTCAGGCCGATGTAGCCGCAAATGGACGTTTCCTTAATGAGCGAGATAAATTCATTCGTAAGAGCCGGGAGCGAATTCTTGAAAGCCTGCGGGTAAACGATGCTGTAAAGAATCGTGCGGAAACGGAGGCCAAGGCTACGGCCCGCTTCAATCTGGCCCGGATCTACCCCCTTGATACCGCTGCGGATAATTTCGGAGACGTATGCACCGGAGTTCACGCCGAAGGCCACGATTGCCACCAGAATCTTGTTCACATTCACCGACGAGAATACGATGTAATAAATGATAAGCAGCTGGATCATCATCGGCGTTCCGCGAATCACGGCGAGGTACACCCTGGCAATTCCATTCAGAACCTTATGGCGGCCATTGAATTCATTGCTGGTGCGGATTTGCGCAATCACAAAGCCAATCAGAATGCCGAGGAGGGCTGCAAAGAACGAAATAATCAGCGTGTTGCAAAGGCCTGTGACAATGAACTTCCAGCGGTCCTCTTTCACAAAATTCTTGTGCAGGTGATCAACGAAGGATTCTTCGCTCACAGCAGCCTCGTCACCGCGGACAATCACTACAATCTTCGAAAGCGTATACGGAGTCGTGAAGTTGATGGACTTCTTGCGATCTTCGGTCACGGTAAAGCCCGCGAAGCCCACATCGGCCTTGCCCGAAGAAACCGCATTGATAATCGCATCGAATTCGATATCCTGAATTTCAACCGTGCGGTTCATGAAGTCGGCAATATAGTTGACCACTTCGATATCGAAACCGGTAATTTTTGCGTTTTCGTAGTATTCGTACGGCGGGAACTGGGCATTCGTCGAAAGTACCAGCTTCGGGCCTTCGGTCACCTTCTTCTGGTAATGGAAATTTCCTGTGCGGTTGATGTAGGTATTGAAAAGGGAATCATAGGTTCCGTCCAGTTTCATCTGGGCAAGCGCCTGGTTCACCGTATCGAGCAACGCTTCGTTGCCCTTCGCGACCACGCCCGCGTACATTTCTTCGACAAAGACTTCTTCGAGAATGCGGAGCGACGGATTCTGCCGCACAAAGGCCTTGGCCGGCTGGTCGTCACTCATGACCGCATCGATTTTCCCCTGCAACAGCGCCTGCACGGCATCGGCGAGTTTCGTGTAGCGGTCCACGTCAATTTTCGCAGTATCGCCGCCGAAATCGGACGCATAAATATCGGCGGTGTTGCCGATCTGCACACCCACTTTCTTGTGGCCGAGATCGTTAATGCTGTGGACTTTATTGGGGATTACCGCCTGCTTGCTTTCGCAAGAAACCAGGGCGAGCGCGTAAAACGCTAAAAAAAATGGGAGGAGGATTTTTCGCATCATCTTTTAACCTTACCAAAAAGTTAGTTAAAAGACCATGGTTTGGGAACCCCTTGTGAGTTTTATTTAATAAATCAATTTCAAATCATCTATAATGAGCGTCGCACCCTTTACGCCCTTATAATGGTTTCCGTCGGCACTGGAGGCAAAAACCACGCGAATGTGAGTCACGGGTTCTTCTCCTGTTCCCTGCACGAGGCCGTTATTGATAGCGGCCTTATTCGAAGATTTCAACTTGGTATCGAATGTCGAAGAATTTTCGATGGGAGATCCTTCAAGAGGTTCGCCATACTTGAGTTTCAGGCGAAGCGTGCGCATGCCATTTTCATCGGGTTCCGAAACGCTTACTACGTCCGGATTTTCGCGGCCGGAGTTGTCAGCCTTGGTGGAGCGGAACCAAGCCGAGGCCACCAGCGTGTTGACATCGGTGGACTTGCGGTTCACATTCTTGTTGCCGGTGCGGTTTTCGAGCAGAATGTAGATATCACAGCTGTCGCCCTTGCCCTCGTAGCTGAACTTGACTTCCATGTATTCGGGCCTTGCCGCAAAGGGCTTGCCAAAGTCCAGAAGTTCATTGCCGTCGGGCCAGGTCGAAGAATTCGCCATCGAAAGCGTGCCCACGCCATTGGGGTTAAAGTCGGCCGTATAGAGGCTCCCGCTGGCCGTGATGCCAAGGACTGAGCTCGTCTTGATTTCGGCACCGATCATGGAGCCCGAAGTCACCTTTTTCGTCGTCGTCACAAGCGTATTGGCGTTGCCCCAAATAGAATCCGGCGTGACATCATTCTTGTTCCAGGAGTTGAAATTTTCGCCCGGCAACTGGTAGCCCGCCTTCACCGAATAAGTGACGCTTTCGTCTTCATTCGTCACCTTGACCTGAACACCCGCGCCGAAATCGTAAGACTCGCCTACCGTCACATTGGCCGAAGCGCCTTCTGAAAGTTCCATCGCCGAAAGTTCAAGGGCGGTTAAATCCGTACGGAAATCAAGATCGTCCACATGGATGGACTTGTTTTCTTCATCGATAACAGCTGCTTTTCCGGCAATCGAAAGGGACAAAATCTTCGGAGCCTCGGTGCTACCTTCAGAAGAACTAGACGGTTCATCGGATTCCGACGAACTTGAAGTGCTTGCAGAACTGCCCGGTTCATCGGCTTTTTGAGAGCTGCTAGAAGAATTTTTGGACGCCGAACTGCTGGACTTGTCGCTCTTTTTGGAGCTACTAGATTTACCTTCTGCAGAACTGCCGGATTTAGCCGAGGAACTGCTTTCGGGTTCCACATTCGGGATATTGAAAGTCAACTGCCAAACAGCCTTCTTACCACTTTCGGAAACCACGACCACATAAAGCACGTGGCTAGAAGGCACACGGATTTTATTACCCGATTCAATCGTTTCTTTGGAATACTTTACCTTCTTGGCGAGAGAATCGAGCCCCGCGGAATCCTTCGGAAACTCATCGATATCGTCTTTCACCAAATGAAGGCTTGCAAAATGGCTCAGATTGAGTTCTTCAAGCGTCACCGAGTCCCAAGTGTCAAGCGAATCGGGAACTTCGGCCAAGTCAAATTCAATGCGGTGTTGTTCCGAGTAAATCGCCGGCGAGCCGTCTTGTTCGGCAACGGCAATTTCTTTGAGTTCGCGATAATCCGACGTGTCAAACGTATCATAATCGGCGGTACATGCGCCAAGAAGCATCATCAAAGCAAGGAAAATCCACTTTTTCATATTAGCACTCCCCACTTGTTAAAAGAAATAGACCAACGAAAAGTCCAAGGCCAGCAAGTTGATCTTGAAATTCACGATATTGTACAGCACCTCGCTACGGGATTCCCCGTTTTCTTCGATTTCCATGAACGAAGAACTGAGCCCCAAGAGCCCCACCGAAGTTTCAAAAGCCAGGCGGTCCAGCACCATAATGCTCAAACCCGGATTGATTCCGAAGTTGAATGTCCAGCCGTGGTTTTTCGTCTTGGCCATTTCTTCGCCGTCGTCGGATTGCGAAATGCCGTAGGAATATTCCACCTTGAGCGAAGTTTCGTTAAAGAAATAGATGGTTCTGGAATCAAAAACCTTCAAGTAGTTCTTGAGAAACGGCTGTACAAAGAATCCGTTGCTCACGTACTTGCGATGTTCCTTGACATCGGCAATGTCTTCGAGAATGGAGAAATCGATATCCACAAAAGTTCGGCTATACCCCACTCGGGCACCGATGGCCATGGCATCACGGATAAAATAGCCGCCAAAGCCTTCGGCCGTAAACGTGTACCCCTCGGCCTTGTAAATATCGCCGAAAATGATATTCAGGGCGTCTTCATCCGATTCACCCTGCAGCAAGAACAAGGTAGCACCCGTCAAGAAGTTTCCACGATGAATCGCTTCGTCTTCTTGAACAGCATGAAGGTTTGCCAGGAGACCGCCCTTTTCTGCATGCAAAGATTTCGTCGGAGTTGTACCAGTCGAATCGTTTGAATTTGCCGCAAAAACCTGCGACACAAAAAGCGACATCAAAAAGACAAAAAGAAACCTATACATCATAGTGACTAAATATAATTAAAGTTTACATTCGGTTTACTTTTTAACACTTACAATCACAGTCTACAGCCGACCGTCTTATGCTTGTTATCCACTAAATACTATATTATTTCGCATGCACTACACTCCCTACCGAGACTTACTGCTGAAAATTTTCCCGAATTACCTGAAGGTGCGCAAACTCCCCCTGAACGGCGGCATGAGCTGCCCGAACTTGGACGGCACCAAGAGTTTTTCGGGTTGCAGCTATTGCAATAACCGCAGCTTTAGCCCGGTATTTGACCAGGCGAAGGTCTCAATCCAGGAACAGCTCGACAAGTTCGTGCCGCGCCTCCGTGAAAAGTACCCGAATGCAGGCATTTTGGCTTACTTGCAGCCGTACACGAATACGCACGCTCCGCTGGAACACCTGAAGGGAATCATCGACCCGATTATCAAGCATAAGGAGATTGCGGGCCTTGCTATTGGCACGCGTCCGGACTGCCTCGAAGACGCCAAGGTCGCCTACCTCGCAGAACTTAACCGCAAAAAGCCGATTATCGTGGAAATTGGCCTGCAAACCGCAAACGATTTGACACTTGCCGCCATCAACCGCAGGCATACCCTCGCCGAATTCACGGACGCAGTCAAGCGTTGCCAGGCGGCAGGACTCACCGTGACCACGCACGTGATTGTGGGCCTCCCCGGCGAAACCATGGAAGATTTCAAGCACACCGCCCAGGTTGTGCGCGACTTGAAGCTTGCCGCCGTCAAGATTCACCCGTTGCACATTGTGGCAGGCACCGTGATGGCGCAGGACTACGCAAACGGCGAAATCAAGCTCCTGACCTTCGAGGAATACTGCGAAGCGGTGGCTGAAATGATCAAGATTATCGGCTTTGAAACCGCCATTGAGCGCTTTAGCGGCGAAAGCCCGAGCGACATGCTCATTGCCCCCAACTGGTGCGGCGAAAGAGACAAGATAATTGCTACTGTGGAGAAGCTGCTTGATGAAACGAATTGAGGACTACATTATCTCTGTTCCGGATTTTCCGAAGCCGGGGATTCTTTTTCGCGATATCACGGGGATTCTCAGTGATGCCGATGGTCTGAAGCTTACGCTCGAAGCGTTCTACAAGATGCTTGAAAATGTCGAATTCGATGTCGTTGTCGGGCTGGAAGCTCGCGGATTCCTTTTTGGGGTCTCGATTGCGGAACATTTTCACAAGCCGTTCGTGCCTGAACGCAAAAAAGGCAAGCTCCCCCGCGAAACGGTCGACGTAGAATACGACCTGGAATACGGGAAAGCATGCATGGAAATTCACAAGGACGCCATAAAGCCGGGACAGCGGGTTCTCATTGTCGACGATCTGCTTGCAACTGGAGGGACAGCGAAAGCGGCCGCGGCACTCATCGAAAAGCTTGGAGGGAAAGTGGAACTTTTCGCGTTTGTGATTGAACTTTTTGACTTGCATGGGCGCGAAGTGCTCAAGGGTTACCGAGTGGAAACGCTCACCAGGTTCCCGGGGCACTAAATAGCAGATTTGGAAAGGAGATTCCCGGTCAAGCCG
>NZ_ONDD01000052.1 GCF_900316465.1 uncultured Fibrobacter sp.
GAAAGTACCGCATTTCCACAACGCCAGGTCTAGGGAACCAAAATATAATAAGTGGTTAGTGCTTGGTGGATAGTGGTTGGGCGAAAAGGGGATTGAAATGCGGATAAAGGGGACGAATGGCGAAACTGGCGCTGATTTGGGGCGCGTAAGGGAATTTTGAACAAAAGAACGACCTCGGCAGAGCCGAGGCCGTTCTGGGTTTAGGAGTGGAGTCACACTACTACATATTGCTGAAGATTTGGAATCCGCTGTAGGATTCTTGGCCGTGTTCGCTTTGGTCGAGGCCGCGGAGTTCTTGACGTTCGGTAACGCGGAGGCCCATGGTCTTCTTGATGGCGTAGAAGATGAGGCTAGCTGCACCGAAGCAGGGAACCGCGTAAGCGATCACGCCGATGGCCTGAGTGCCGAGGGTGTAGTCGCCAGTGATATCGAAGATACCGACAGCGAGCGTACCCCACACACCGTTCACCAGGTGAACCGAGAGAGCACCGACCGGGTCATCCAAGTGCAAGCGGTCGAACATGAAGACTGCGCCGACTACGAGCACACCAGCGATGGCACCGATAATCCAGGAAGAAAGCGGGGTGACCACGTCTGCACCGGCAGTGATGGCGACGAGGCCAGCAAGGCAGCCGTTGAGGGCCATGGTGGCGTCCGGCTTCTTCGAAACAATCCAACTCGTAAGCGTTGCGGTAATGATACCTGCGACAGCGGCGAGGTTCGTGGTCACGAGAATCCAGCTAGTAGCCTTTGCATCGCCGGAGAGGGCAGAACCGGCGTTGAATCCCCACCAACCGAACCACAGCATGAACACACCGATGGTTGCGAGCGGAATGTTGTGGGCCGGAATAGCGTGCACCTTACCGCCGACATACTTACCGATACGCGGTCCAAGGATCATGACGCCAGCGAGAGCTGCCCAACCACCCACGGAGTGAACCAGGGTAGAACCGGCGAGGTCATGGAAACCGGCCTTGCCGATGGTAGAAAGCCAGCCACCGCCCCATGTCCAGCTACCAACGATGGGGTAGACGAAGGCCACGTAGATGATGGTGAAGACGAGGAAGGAGTTCAGCTTCACACGTTCGGCGACAGCGCCAGAGACAATGGTAGCCGCGGTTGCTGCAAACATCGCCTGGAACAACCAGTCGGTGAAGAGAGTGAAGTGACCGTTGTAGGCAGCGGTGAAGTTGGCCGGGTTAGCCCAGTCACCGATACCGAATCCGGCAAATCCAAGTACACCGGAGATCGCGTTGAACGTTCCGGGGTACATGAGGGCAAAGCCGATGGCGGCATACATCGTGATACCTATGGCGGGAACCGCGATGTTTTTGAAAGCGACGTTGGCCGCGCACTTGGCACGAACAAGACCCGCTTCGACACAGGCAAAGCCCAGGCCCATGATAAACACCAACATGGCGCTGATCATGATCCAAATGTTTTCTGTCATAAAGATGGCGTCGCTGACAGGTACGACAGTTGCTGCTTCGTTCATTGTTTAAATTCCTTGTGTTGATTTGTTTGAATTATCCGATTGCCTCGGGGCCCGTTTCGCCGGTGCGGATACGGATGCACTGTTCAAGTTCCGTGACGAAAATCTTGCCGTCGCCGATAGCGCCTGTACGTGCGCCCTTGATGATGGCGTCAATGCAGGGCTTGACGAATTCGTCGTTCACAGCAATCTTCAAACAGATCTTTTTGAGCAGATTAACCTCGGTCACCACGCCACGGAAACGTTGGTTGTAACCGCGCTGCTGACCGCAGCCAAGAACGTTAGTGACAGACATCTTGAAAATCTTGCTTTCGTAAAGTTCTTGCTTTACGATGTTTAATCGTTCGGGTTGGATGTAAGCTGTAATGAGCTTCATGTTCCTATCCTTTGTTGAGGTTGTTTTCTTGTTTTGCCCAACCTATTGCAAAAGGCGTGCCAAAATATCAAATGTGGCGAAAATGGCTTAATTTCGGTGTTTTTGAGTCAAAAAATGTTATAGAAACAAAAAAAACGCAGTTTGTTAAACTGCGGTTACAAATTTTGGTTTTACAAATTTGGAGAAAGAGTCAAAAAATGTAAAGAGACTTGTTATTATCCTTCAAACGGAACAAGGGAAACGCAGTTTCGCTTTTTCTTTGATATGTAGAGCGCCTTGTCGGCAAAAGAGAGCATGTCTGAAACGGCCCCATCTCCGAATGTTCCGCCAAAGCTCATGGTTAACTTTACATCCGGGTAATCTTGCAGTTTGATTTTTTCTGCCTTGGCACGCATCTGTTCAAGTCTGGTTCTCAGCACTTCGTGGCTGATTCCCTTGAACGTAATCAAGAATTCGTCGCCGCCATAACGTACGACGTGGTCCAAATTACGAACCGATGAACTCAGTATCGATGCCACGGCGGTAAGGGCAGCGTCACCACACTGGTGGCCGTAATTGTCATTCACATCTTTGAAAAAGTCGATGTCGGCCATTACGACTGCTTGGCAATTCTGTGATGCGAGTTTCTCGTCGAAATACTTACGATTCATCACTTGAGTCAACGAATCCCTGTAGATTTTATCGTTGATTTCTGTGATTTCGTTAGTTTTATCGGTAAAGCCGAATACGGTTGTTTCTTCGCCAGTTCGCACCACCTTCATTTCGACATACTGACCGAGTTCGTTGTGGAATATTTTTGATAAACTATTGCCAACTGGCAAGTATTCTTTAATGTACGACTCGTCAGCCACTTTTCTGAGACTGTCCCGATCTTCTTCAAGAACCGTCGTGTTGAGGAGTTTTTCAACAAGTGCTTTGAAGGTCGGTGGTTTTTTCGTAGAGCCAATAGCGCTTTTGATTCGATCGCTAGTGCGGAAAATTTCCACCTTATCAGTTACAAAATCGACACTGGCAACGGAGGCGTATCCGTTCATGAGGGCATTGATCATGTTTTGTTGTTTGCGGTTCTGCTCCAAGAGCTCTTTCTCTTGTTCCAGCTTTGTCATTTGCGCGTTCACATTTTCGACAATATACAGGACTCGATGTAGAGGTTTTTCGTCGCCAATGCGTACAAATATCGCCTTACTCCAACCGTGAATCTTTCCATGAAAAATTTCTGATATCACATTTGAATCCTTCATGCGTTCTGGCAATGTTGAAAGAATTGTAAAGTTCTTGATGGTTTCAACACTTTCTGGACAAGCAAGATTCGACATGATATTGGTAATGCTTTCTTGTAGAGTGCTGCCGCACTTCATGAATTTATCGATGAATTCGTTACTCTTGATAGGGAACGCAGTGTTGGTTTCAAGATCAAGTACATGCATCGAAATGTACAGTTCGGTGACGGCGTGAGTGATAGCTGTGAAAAACTCCGCAGAGTTCACAGGAAGGTCTGCTACAAATTTTTTGTAATTGTCCATAAAATCATTGCTCCTTATACCTGTAAAATATATTCATTTCAATGGGAAAAAAATAAGACCTTTTTCTAAAGAGTGGTGTCATTAATGTTTTTATCCACTTTATTTATAGGAAAATTATGTAAAATGTTGCTTGGTGTAGGGGAATTTCTATATTTGGCCGCAAATGAACAGGCTACTTGATTTTGATAGCGAGCATTTGTGGCACCCGTATGCGGCGCTGAAGAATACTCCGGCCAGGTTCCTTGCAAAATCCGCTCATGGAACGACGATTGAAACGGCCGACGGTTTGAAACTGATTGATGCGGTATCGAGTTGGTGGTGCATGGCGCACGGGCATAACGCCCCTGAAATCGTCGAGGCGATTCAGAAGCAGAGCGAAAAGATGTGCCATGTGATGTTCGGCGGCTTTACGCACGAACCTGCGATTGAACTCGGCGAAAAACTGGTGAATTTTTTGCCGGAAGGTCTCAACAAGATTTTCTTTGCGGATTCGGGAAGCATCGCCGTGGAATGCAGCGCCAAGATGGCGGTGCAGTACCAGCATTCGCTCTCGCGCCCGGAACGTTGCAAGTTGGTCGCCTTGAAGGGCGGCTACCACGGCGATACTGCTGGCGCGATGGCGCTTTCTGACCCTGACGGAATGCATACGCTTTTCCGCGGAATTATGCCGCACCATTACTTTGCGGAACGCCCGAACTGCCGCTTTGACGAAGTCTGGAATCCGGCGGATTTCGCTTCGATGGAGCGCGTTGTCGAGGAACACAAGGATGAAATCGCTGCCGTGATTTGCGAGCCCGTGTTCCAGGGCGGAAACGGCATGTGGCTTTATAATGCGGGCTACTTGAAGGCTCTCCGCGAACTTTGCGACCGCTACGGCATCCTGTTGATTTTGGACGAAATTGCTTCGGGCTTTTTCCGCACGGGCCCGCGCTTTGCGATGGAACATGCTGGCATTAAGCCGGATATTATGTGTATCGGCAAGGCGCTCACGGGCGGAAGCATTACGATGGCAGCTTGCGTTGCATCTGAGAAGGTTGCCGAAACAATTACGAACAGCAAGATTCCTGCCTTTATGCATGGCCCTACTTACATGGCGAACCCGTTGGCTTGTGCTGCGGGAATCGCTTCGCTTTCGCTGTTTGAAAGTCGCGATTATGCCACGAGTGTCGCTCGGATTGAAAAGCGTTTGAAGGCGAATTTGGAACCGCTACGTTCGCTTGAAAATGCGGCGGATGTGCGTGTTCTCGGTGCGATTGGTGTCTTGGAACTGAAGGCGAAACCTTCTGCGGACGATATTCTGCGCGTGATTCGCGAAACTGGCGTGTGGCTCAGGCCGTTCTGCAACTACGTTTACACGATGCCTCCGCTTATTACGACTGATTCTGAAGTTGACCGCATTTGCGAAGCCATCAAGATGATTGGTGAGTGTGAACCCGCGCCTGTCGTAGAAGGTGAAGACGAATTTCACGAATAAGGAGATGCCCGGTCATGCCGGGCATGACAAAGTGAATGGAATACTATAGCTTGAAAATGCGAGCCTCGCAGCAAGTGGGCGAAGGCGAACAGAAACACGAACAGCATATTTCCGGTGCAGAACGCATTGTAGGCCGGGATTCTGTAGAGGCTGTGTGCTCGGCGATGGTGCGTCGTGCCATGAATCATTCCAAGGGCGACCCGGATTTTATCAACGTGAAAATCGAAAAGGTTCACGAATACGATATTCGGATTTTGAAGGCTTTGCCTGTAACGCGCATTGATGTAGATACGTGGCAGGAAGGGCTGGACAAGGCTTTTGGACTGATCACTCCGCTGATGGGCTCTGGCTGTGGGCTCCGTGAAAAGTTGCAGGAACTCTTGCGGGTGACTTTCCCGATGCGTGGCGCGATGCTGTACGATATCGCGACGGGCGAACGCCTGGAACCAGACCACGAACGCGGAGTGCGTGCGACTTATATGGATGCTCTGCATTCGAGCGAAGTGGATGGTTGCAAGAATCACTTTAACGAAGCGATTGTGCTTGCGACCAAGGTGGCGAATGCTCCCGGAATGGTGGCGGAATTTTGCGTGAGTGATGACCCGAATTACGTGACGGGCTATGTCGCGAGCAAGGAACTCGGCTATGTGCGCATTATGAAGATGAAGGAAATGGGCGATGAAAACGGAGGCCGTATTTTCTTGTTTGATTCGCGCAAGGCCTCTGCTGAAGAATGTATCGAGTACTTGCAGAAGAAAAAAGTTTTGGTGGATGTCAGAGCATGAGTCGCATTCTTGACATTTTTACGAAAGACGCTTTGGAAGCGGCGCGAGCGAACAATACTTATCGCTCGATGCGCTTGATGGAAACGCCGGAATCGTCATGCGTGAAAATCCGCATGCCCGATGGCGCTTCGCAGGAACAGATTCTCCTAGCGTCCAATTCTTATTTGGACTTGGCGAATGTCGATGAACTCAAGCAGGCGATGGCCCAGGCTGTTTTGGAGTGGGGTACAGGGAGCGGGGGTGCCCGCCTTACTACGGGTAACAAGTCTCCGCATCAGGAACTGGAAGAATTTATCGCCAAATTCAAGGGCGAAGAATCGGCTATTACGTTCAATACGGGCTACATGGCGAATGTCGGTACGATTTCGGCATTGTGCGGCAAGAACGACTTTATCTTTAGCGATGAACTGAACCACGCCAGCATTATTGATGGTATTCGCCTTTCCCGCGCCAAGTGCTTTGTGTATAAGCATAATGATATGGCAGATTTGCAGCGGGTGATTCAAGAAGCAGATAAATCTAGAGCCGAGTCCGCATTGCCTGCACCTCGAAAACTCATCGTGACGGATGCTGTTTTCAGCATGGATGGCGACCTTGCGAATTTGCCGGAACTTTTGCGGATTGCGCACGAAAGCGAATGCCTCCTGATGATTGACGAGGCCCACGCCACGGGCGTGCTCGGCAAGACCGGTCGCGGACTTGCCGAACACTACGGCTGTGCTCATGTCGATGTAACCGTCGGGACTTTGAGCAAAGCCGTCGCCGCCGAAGGCGGCTTCGTGGCGGGTCCGAAGCAGTTGACTGAATTTCTGAAAAATAAATCTCGCAGCTTTATCTTTACGACGGCGATGGCTCCTGCTGTTGCCGCTGCCGCCTGCAATAATTTGCGTTATATCGATGCGCATCCTGAACGCGTTCAAAATCTGCGCGATAACGTGAAATTTTTCTGCGACGCCCTGCAGCGCGAAGGCGTGAACGTTGAATTGTCTCCTTCGGCAATTGTTCCGATTGTTATCGGTGACGAAGCGAAGGCTATGCAGATTTCTGCGAAACTTCAGGAACAGGGAATCTTGATTCCCGCAATTCGCTATCCGACAGTTGCCAAGGGGCAAGCCCGCCTACGTGCAAGCCTGATGGCTACGCATACGCATGAACAACTTCAAACCGCTGCATCCATAATTGCGCAGGCGGTAAAAGAGGGTGTATGAACAAGGGATATTTCGTTACAGCCACCGGAACCGATGTTGGTAAAACATTTGTGACCGCCCTGCTCGTGAAAAAGTGGCGCGATTCCGGTATCGATGCGGGCTACTACAAGGCTGCCCTCAGCGGCGCAGAACTCCGCGACGGCAAATGGATCGCCGGTGACGCCGACTATGTGAAAAACATTGCAAATCTTCCCGATTCGCAGGAACTGCTCGTGAGCTATGTCTATAAGGAGGCAGTCTCTCCGCATCTTGCTGCCCGCAAAGAAGGCAATCCCGTAGAATTGACGAAGGTCAAAGCCGATTTTGAAGCGGCTTGCGCTCGCCATGAATTCATTTTTGCCGAAGGTAGCGGGGGAATCATTTGCCCCATCCGCTATGATGACCAGAAGGTTTTCCTCGAAGACATTATCAAGACCGTGAAATTCCCGATTCTTGTGGTGACAACGGCGGCGCTCGGCTCCATTAACGCCTGCGTGCTCACGGTAGAATATGCTCGTAGCCGCGGCCTAGACATCCGCGGGCTCATCGTGAACCGCTACGGCTCTAGCGGCAACCTAGAAATGGAAGACGATAACATCCGCATGATGCAAGACCTGACGGGCCTCGAAATCCTTGCGAAAGTCAAGGACGGCGACACCGACCTAGGCGCGCAACCGTTTTAAAGTTCGATATAGTGCGGAATGATGTCTTCGTAGCTCCCGTCCTTGAGCAAAAAGCCCTTGGGAATCACGCCGAGCTGGGTAAAGCCGAGCTTCTTGTAGAGCTTGAGGGCAGACGTATTTGTCGCGACAACCGCATTGAACTGCAAAATCCTGAAGCCGATTTCCTTTGCCTTCGCAAGGCAATCCTTCACGAGAAATTCACCGATGTGCTGGCCACGCTTGTTCTTCTTCACCGCATAGCTCGCGTTTGAAATG
>NZ_ONDD01000053.1 GCF_900316465.1 uncultured Fibrobacter sp.
GATGGTACCTGGCCCACGGGCCCGGGAGAGTAGGTCGCTGCTGGATTCACGGAGCCCCTTGCCTTAAAGGCGAGGGGCTCCTTTTTTTATATACCGCTCCACTTTGTTACGCTCTCGCGACCACAGCCGGTCGATACCGGCTGCTCATGGCTCACAGCCCCTTGCCGTAAACGGCGAGCGGGGCTTTTTTTATGCCCGAATCACCCGTCCGCGTCATGCTGACGAAGGTCAGCATCGGCATTCCCCGCCCGCGTCATGCTGAACTCGTTTCAGGGTCTGCTTCCTGTGTCTGCCTACTTTCTGCTTCCTACTTTTTCTATCCTTTACCACATGAAACCGACGTTATCGTTTGTGTTGCAGCTGCCGCCATCGACGGCGTATGCAAAGCTTGAATCTGTTGTAGAGAATTTGCTGAAGGGCGTCTGCATGATGCTCGATTCGGGTAAGGTGAAGTTTTCGCTATTCCTGGATGGCCCGACTATTGAGGTAATCACCAAGGTTCCGCGCCCGCTCATGTTAGGCAAGTTGCGTCGTGCAATCGAAGACGGTTCGCTTGAACTTTTGGGCGGTGGTTATTACGACCCGATGCTCCCGCTTTTCCCGACAGAACTGCAGTCCATGCAGCTCAAGAAGCATGGCAAGCTTTTGTGGAAATATTTCGGCATTGAACCTTCCGGTTATTTCAATTCCTCGATGGTGTGGGAAATGGAAATGACCGAACTCCTCGAAAAGCACCGCTTTGAATATGCGCTTGTGCAAGAGGCTTCGCTTCAGGATGCGCTTGGCCGCACGACTCCTGTTTCGGGTTGGTACACGGTCGAAGACAAGGGCTCGCTCATGCGAGTGGTTCCGGTGTCGCAGAAATTGTCCGAAGCCATTTCGAACGATGATTTCCAGTGGGAGCAGATTGCTGAACCCTATTGCCGAGGCGGAAAGGCTGCCGTCGTCGGCCTGAATATTCCTCCGCAGCCGGGAGATATTATCCCGTTCTTTGAACGCTTGATCGAATTTGTCGAAATGAACGAAATCTCGACGAAAACGGTTGCGAGCGCGGTTACTGAACAGAATGCCGAAGGCCGCGTGAGTTTCTTGCTTTCGTCTGGGCGAAAGATCGGCTTGCCTGCAGCAGCGAAAACTTGTCGCGAACTTCTGATTCGTAGGCCCGAAGTCAACCTGCTCCATAAAATGCTTTTGGCCCAGTTCCGCCGTGCCGCGGCATTGCTCAAGGGCCGTGAACGCGATGATTTCTTCGAAATGCTTTTGCCAGCCATGTCGCCTATCTATTACCGCGACATGCAGGATAGCGAAGGCATGCGTACGCCGATGGTCCGTTGGTGGGGCACGCGTTTTTTGCTGCAGGCCGCAAACCGCCTGACCGATCTCGTCTCGTTCGATGGAATCCGCCTGGATATTGCCGACTTTATGCTTGAAGGCTACAAGAGCATTTGGGCCGAAAACCATTCGTACTCCTTCTTGCTGAATTATCGCGACGGCGGCATTCTGAATATCTTGAATGCCAAGGATGCCGAAAATAGTGTACTGGGGGCTTGGCGTGACGACGGAAATCCGGCTGTCGGTTTTTTGGATTTCATGATTCCCAACGTGGAACTCAAGGCCGAAAAGCTAGACCAGATCCTGTCTGACCGCGAAGGGATGCTGTCTGCTGCCTACGATTATCAAATCAAGAGACATGATGCGGGTACCGATATCGCCCTCTTGTCCGATCAGCAGCCGGTGCTTGGCAACCAGACTTATGCGCTTCATGCCGAGAAGAACTTTGAGCTTTCGTCCACGGGTTCACAGTTTACTGTAGAATACAAGCTTACGAATAATTCTCCTGAAAAAATCAAGGGATTCTTCGGAACCTTGCTGGATACGGGCCTTCTCGCTTGCGGACATACGGAAAGGGACATCTTGATTGATGGCGTTCCGCTCAAGTTCAACTTCCGCGACCCGCTCATTTTCCCAGATGCATGCTCTCTTGAGATTGCGGACAAGACGACCACATCTAGAATAGAGCTCGTCTTTGCGAAAAAGACTTCTGTTCTGGTATCGCCGATTTTCGGCGCGTCCGCGCAAGCTGCTCCGGAAGCTTTGCAAGGCATTCGCGTATTCCCGTTCTGGAAAATGGATCTTGCGAGCGAGTCTGAATTCTCTGTACTCATGACAGTTAAAATTTCCAAGAGGTAATCGATGAAGTCAGACTTGATTGACATACAGGTGGAATCTCGCGGAAACGATGTGGAACTTTCTTTGTCCGGCTCTCTTGGCTTGCCTCAGCTTCAAGCGGTCAAGGAAAAACTGGACATGCTTGTCGAAGGCCCTGGGTGTTTCTACTTCTTGAACTTGCAGAATGCCCATTTCACCAGCGACCGCTACTTGGAAGTGTTCCTGGAACTTTTGAACCGCGTCAAGGCGCAAAAGTCGGCGTTAATCCTGATTTTTGAGTCGGCAGAACTCTACGATTATTTTTCGAAGTATTTGAGCATTTTCGAAGTCTATGAGAACCGCAAGGCGTACAAAAAGTCGGGCACGAAAAAGCAATTGCAGCAAATCGGCCTGCATTACGGGCTACGCTCTGGCATTACCGTAAGTTCTGGTGTTGCCGTTGCGCTCATATCGCTGATTCTCGGGTGGATGATTACCTTGTTCGTGATTATCTCTTCGCAGGGGCATGAAATTTCGGACAAACAGGCGCAAATCATTGCTCTCCAGAACCAGAAGGACCGCTACATCAGAGAAATTGACAAGCTGGAATCTTCGATCGGTCCGCTGCGTAAACTAGGTGTGGTGCAAGATACGACTAGGCTCAGTTCCTTTGGGCTCATTCAGGATTGGGTGAGCTATTTGGAATACTTAGAGAATACAAGGCGTGAAAAGTAACGTTCGCATATCCAAGCTCACGTTCGCGATTGTCCTGGTGCTTTGCTTCGGGGCGTTGGTGCTTTTTGTGTCCCACTGGCATGCGCGCCAGGCTGAAATTCAGGAACTTGCCGTAAAAGAATCGATTTTGCGCGGCGAGCTGGAACAGCTGAATGCATGGGGCAAGTGGACAATTGACTATGTCAAAATCAGCCGTGCGCTGGATTATCTTTCAAAAGGTCGCTTGAGCGAAGAACAGCGTGAAATGCTGACGGAACAGATTTGGCAGATTTCAAGATCCTATGCGACGGATCCGCTGCTTATTTTGGCGGTGGTGGCCCAAGAAAGTCGAGGTAATCCCAATGCCCGCGGCCGTAAACAGTCCGGCGCTTTTTCGGGTGCGCTTGGGCTTATGCAAATCAAGCTTGAAACGGCGAAAAAGATGGGGGCGCACTTCGGGCTCAGTGTCGAGACCGAAGAAGACTTGCTTAGGCCCGAAATCAACGTGACGGTAGGAACCGCCTATCTGATCCGCTTGATTTCTAAATACGGTAACTGGAAAGATGCCTTGATTGCATACAACTTAGGACATTCGGCGGTAGACCGAATGCTTCAATCGGGCAAACCTTTGCCGACCAAATATTACGAGCACGTGATTTCCAAATACCAGAACCTGATGAGTCTCGAATTTTAAGACAAGATGACGATTACAGGTGATAAGTCGTAAGTAAATTGTCGTTAAATTTACTAGATTTAACATATGTCTCGTGTATTCGCAGTCCTCTTCTTGGTCACATGTGCGCTTGCCGGTGAAATCCGGTATAGTCTTGACCAGTTCGTGGAAGAAGGGCTTGCGGCAGATCCGCAGGTTGCCGAACTCAGGTTCGGGACCGAAGCGAAGAAAAACCAGATCCGAAAATTGAAATCCGAAGCCATTTTGCCGACTTTTTATGTGGGCATGATGGTTGGCCCCGCCCCCGGTTTAAAGAATGAACTGCAGAACGGCGATACGGTCGAAGTCTATGACTTTACCAAAATGGGCCCTTTCTGGGGTGTTCAGGCAAAATTTATCCAGCCTCTGAATCTGGGACAGTACCGCGCCGGTAAAATGGCTCTGGAAGCCGACCTGCAGCAAAAGAGTTTCGATATCGAAAACCAGGTCCACAAAAAAGACGTGGAACTGCAAACGTATTACTACAACTACCTTTTGGCTAAAGAGATGATCCGCATTGCAGGCGATGCGCAGTCCAAGGTAGATGACGCTTACGAAAAGCTGGAAGAAGCCCTGGACGATGACGACCCGAACGTGTCGCAGATGGACCTTTTGAACCTGAAGGCCAAAATGCATACGGTCAAGGAAGGCGTTACCGAAGCCAATCTGGGCATGAAGCGTGTGATGCTTGCCATTCGTTTTTCGCTGAGAATGGATGAAAACGATTCCTTCGTGGCTGAAGATTCCGTGCTGACTCCGCGAACAGAACCTTTGCCCTCGCTTGACGAAGTGCGCAATATGACTCTGAAATACCATCCGGAACTGCGTCAGCTTTCTGCGGGTATTCGCGCCCGCCGCATACAGATGGATTTGGCCGAGGCAAAGCTTGCCCCCGAATTCTTTGTGATGGGTGAAATTGAATACGTGAAGAGCTGGGCGGGCAACAGAAGTGTCTTGCAAAAGAGCGCTTTTGCCGAAGATGCCGTGAACAAGCTCGACGGCGTTTTGGGCGTCGGTGTTCGTTATAACTTGAATTTCTGGAAAAACTGGGAAGGCTACCGTTCTGCACGTACGGACATGCGTAGTCTTCAACTCAAGGAATCCTACGCTTCGGAAGGTCTGATGGCCAAGGCCGAAGAACAGTATTACCAAGTGGTTGCCGCCAAGGAAAAACTGGATGCCATGAAAGAAAGCCTGCGCGCTTCCGAAGGTATTTTGAAGGGCGCTGCCATGCAGTACGATTTGGACAAATCAAAGACGGGTGACTTGGTTTCGGCTTATACGCAAAACATTACAATGCAAAAAGATTACTATTTTGCGGTGTGTTCGTATAATGTGGAGTTCGCCCAGCTGATTGCTAAAATTGGGTTGTCTTTGAAGGAATTTCACACGATTTATATGAACCAGTGAGTTTAAAGGAGAAGAAAATGTTCAAGAAGATTTTGATCGCTATCGCATGCGCCTCTTTGGTCGCCTTTGCCGCCGAAGACCCGGTAGCCGCTATCAAGAAAAAGGATGCAGAACTTCAGACTCTTTTGAAGAAGTCTAGCCGTAACGCCAAGGAAACGGAACGCGTCAAGAGCTTGCTCAGCGATTCCTTTGATTTTGCCCTGCTTGCCAAGAAATCCTTGTCTAGCAAGGATTGGGAGGCTCAGGATGCCGCCTCGCAGGAAAAGTTTGTTGCTGAATTCCAGCGCATGGTCCGCAATTCTAGCGCAAAGCGCTTGGAACTTTACCGTGCCGACTCTACGATTTATGAACCCGCCAAGATGAAGAAGGATAACGAAGCCCGCGTGGTTGCACACCTTTGGAACAAGGGTAAGGAATCGGTTCTGGAATACAAGATGAGCCTGGTAGACGGCAAGTGGAAGGCTTGGGATTTGGTCATTGACGATCTTTCTACCGCACGCAATTACAAGGATCAGTTCTCGCAAATCCTTAAGACCAAGAGCTTTGCAGAGTTGATCGATATCATCAGCAAGAAGGCTGATGAATCGGAGAAGTAACCACTTTGATTTGGTTCTGGGGCGTACTTTGTGCTTTGGCGCTTGTCGCCCTGTTCTTTCCGTTTATATTCTGGATTGATTTCTCGGCAGGCTTGAAAGGCGTGACGGTTGGTGTTCGCTTTTTCAAGAAGAATGTTTATACCTACACGAAGTGTTTTAAAAAAGGGCAGTCCTCCGAAGAGGAGGATGTTTCTGTTGATGAGGAAGACGCGGTTGCTGCGGCACCTGCGCCGAAGGTAGAAAAGGTGGAACCGCCGAAGCCGGAGAAGGTTGCAGAATCCGAAACAAAGCCTGAGGCAAAGGAAGAAGCGAAGTCTGAAAAGCCAGCAGAACCGGAATGCAAACTGGAAACAGAAAAGAAAATAGAACCGGAATCTGAAAAGAAACCGGCAGAAACAAAGGACGAGCCTAAGCCGGTTGAAAAACAGGAATCGGCGAAACCCGCAGGGAATTCTGAAGCGAAAGAAAAATCCAAAGCAGAAGACAAGCCCACGGAAGAAAAGGCGTCGGACGACGAGAAAGAAGAAAAGCGCTCGTTGACGGATCAGGAATTCTGGACACTTTTGCTCACGCCTGAATTTGATACACGCGCTTGGTGGGCGGTACGCCATGCGTTGTCCGCTTTGTTTAAGTTGTTCAGAATCCGGTTTGTAGATTGCTTTGTAGAAGGGATCCGCTTTCAGGAATACGAAAACATGGGCTATGCTGCGGCGCTGAATGGAATCCTCAAGAGTTTCCCCTATATAGGCGCGTGGGATTTTCGCATGGACTGGACACGCGATCACGAGCCGAAGGCGGAAGGCCATGTGCGCGCCTCGTTGAACTTGTGCCGTGTGCTGGGATTGATTGTGGCGATTCTTTTTTATGGCGGCATTGTCGCGTTTACGTTCTGGCGTCGCCGCGCTAAGATTCTTAAGACGGGAGAACTCCCGGAACTTGGTTTTGTTCGCAACAAGATTGTGAAAATGATGTCGGAGGATGACTGATGCCTGCTTTGACTTTGGATAGACTGCTTGCCTCTATTGGCTTTGGTTCGCGCAAGGAAGCGCGTGCGCTGGTGCGTATGGGCATGGTAGAAATGGATGGCAGGGTCCTGGACGATCCGTTTGTCGAATTCAAGGAACGCCCGGAATCGATTACGGTGAATGGTGAAGAAGTCCCGACGATTGAAAAACTCTATATCATGATGGACAAACCGCTCGATGTAGAATGCAGTCATAACGCCCGCGACCACCAGTCGGTGTTCGAACTGTTGCCGGACCGTCTTACCGCGATGGGAATCCAGACGGTGGGTCGCCTGGATGCG
>NZ_ONDD01000054.1 GCF_900316465.1 uncultured Fibrobacter sp.
GTGCGGGCAGTCTTATCGCGCTCGCCTGCCAAAAGCTTTACATGCTCGAAGCCACCACGATTGGCGACTGCGCCCCCATCGTGCAGGGTGGCGACGGCACTCCGCAAATCGTCGGCGAAAAAATCCAATCCCCGCTCCGTGCCAAATTCAGGAACCTTGCCCAGCGTAACGGTTATCCCGAGCTCCTGAGTTCCGCCTTCGTAACGCCGGAACTCGAAATTCTCGAACTTACCGCCACGCTCGACAAAGGTAAAAAGTCTCAGCGCGACACCACGCTCATTATCGAAGGCTCCAAGTACAGCGTCCTCGACAGTGCCGCCAAGGCATTCTGGGGCGCCCCGAAGATTCTCGTGAAAGAAGGCGAACTCCTGACCATGACCGACAAGGAAGCGCAGGAACTCGGATTCTCGCAGGGAACCTTCAAAAGCCGCGACGAATTTGAAACCAAGCTCGCTATCGAAAGCAGGAGCGAAGTCGAAACGACCCTCGGCGAAGACATCGCCTCCGCAATTGCCGCTATTTCGGGCATTCTCCTGATTCTCGGCTTCGGCGCGCTCTACATCGAATTCAAGACGCCGGGCTTTGGCTTGTTCGGAATCATCGGCCTCATCCTCATCGGCATCGTATTCCTCGGACAGTTCGCCCCGCAGCTTGATGGCTACATTCCGGCGATTCTGCTGGTGGCCGGCGTGGTGCTGTTCCTGGTCGAAATCTTCGTGATGCCGGGAACGTTCCTGTTCGGCATCGGCGGCATCGTGTGCATGATTCTTGCACTCGCGCTTTCGTTCGAGCCTTCGGAAATGCCCGAATACGTGCCCGAAACCATCGAAACGACTTTTGACGCCACGCCCTGGCTACTCGGGTTACTCTACATGTTAAGCTACGCGGCAATCGCGCTCGTGTTCCCGATTGCCGCCAGCAAGTACCTGATTCCGCTTTTGCCTGAAGGCTGGACGCCCATGCTCAAGACCGATTTGGAAAACGCAGCCTCGCCCACTGAAGCCGTTCAAGAAGTTTCTGTCGGCGACGAAGGCATCGCCAAGACGTTCCTGCGCCCGGTGGGCCAAGCACTCATTAACGGCAAACTGTTTGACGTGCAAACCCACGGCGAAATCATCGAAGCAAGCACCCGCATTCAAGTGACCGCCATCCAGGAAGGTCACATCTGGGTAAGCGTTGCCCACAGCGAAATGGAAGGATAAATTTTAAAACAAAACGGAGAAAAATAATGGACACTCTTTTAATAATCGGAATCATTGTTGCGGCGATTGCCGTTATCATTTTGCTCGCCTTTATTGGCAAGTTCTTCAGCCTCTGGCTGCAGGCCTTGTTCTCCAAGGCAAACGTGAGCATTTTCCAGCTCATCGGTATGCGCCTGCGTAAGGTTCCGCCGCAGGTGATTGTGGAAGCCCGCATTCTTAGCTGCAAGGCAGGCCTTCCCGTAGACACCAACCTGCTCGAAGCCCACTATCTTTCCCGCGGTAACGTGCTCCGCGTGATTCAGGCTTTGATTGCCGCCAACAAGGCAAACATCAAGCTCGACTTCAAGGAAGCCGCCGCTATTGACCTCGCCGGCCGTAACGTGCTCGAAGCTGTGCAGATGTCCGTGAACCCGAAGGTGATTGAAACGCCGAAGGTTTCCGCTGTGGCACTCGACGGTATTCAGCTGCATGCCGTGACCCGCATTACCGTGCGCGCCAGCATCCAAAAACTTGTGGGTGGCGCTGGCGAAGACACCGTGGTCGCCCGCGTGGGCGAAGGCATCGTTTCTTCTATCGGTTCTGCCAAGAGCCACAAGGACGTGCTCGAAAACCCGAACATGATTTCCAAGAAGGTGCTCGCCTCTGGCCTTGACGCCGGTACCGCATTCGAAATTCTTTCGATTGATATCGCCGACGTGGACGTGGGTCAGAACATTGGTGCCATCCTCGAAACCGACCGTGCCGAAGCCGACAAGAAGATTGCTCAGGCCAAGGCAGAAGAACGCCGCGCCATGGCATACGCCGCCGAACAGGAAATGAAGGCCAAGGTCATGGAAATGAAGGCCAAGCTCGTGGAAGCCGAAGCCCAGATTCCGATGGCTATGGCATCTGCCCTTCGCGACGGCAAGCTCGGCGTGATGGACTATTACAACCTGAAAAACATAGAAGCCGACACGCAGATGCGCAAGGAAATCGGAGCTGCCCCGGAGACTAAGTAGTAACCATGGAAGGACTACTCATTCTCATAGGAATATGGGTTCTCGATATCGTCATTAAGAAGGTTGCGGCCAACCGAAGGGAGCAACAGCAACAACAGGTACCGCCGCAATACCAGACCGATGACGACGAACTGGACGAATCCGAAGAACAGGCGCAAGGGCACAACCCTCCGCGCTCGTTGCAGGATTTGATCCGCCAGTTCGAAAATGCCCAACGCCAAGCGACGCAAGGCAATATTGAGCCGCCCACTCCCCCCGTGCAACGTAAGCATGCAGAGCAGCTGACGCTTCGCGACATTGCCGAAGTCGTTATCGGCGTGGATTTTATTGACCTGGAATTCTTGATGGAAGAATTCGACGTTGATGAAAACACCGCTGCCGAGATGCTCATGGATTTGCAAGCCCACCGCATCGTGGGCCGCGACATGGGCGAAGGCACCTGCGACGTACTCGTGCACGACATGGAAGAACTCGACAACTTGTTGCTCCACGAAAAGCGTGCCGAGCAAGAAAGAGAATCTGCCGCTCGCGAACATCACGAAGCCGAAATGGACGAATTACGCCGCAAGGAATTGGAACGTCAAAGGGAGTTAAACGCTCTCGAAGAACGCGCCAAGTCTGCACGCGAATCTGCCGCCGCATTCATGGGAAATGAAGTCGTGAGCGGAACCGAACAGGCTCCGCGCCGCGCTCCTCTCGTTTCAACCAGGAACATTACCGATGTGCGCAAGGGATTCATCTGGGCGAAAGTTCTAGACGAGCCCCGTTTTAAGCGCCGCTGGAGTACGCAGTACCGGTAACTATTTACCGAACCACTTAACTGTAATATCAACGAACCTGCCGTCTTTCTTCATTGAAGTAAGGGCGGCATTTATTGTATCACGAAGAGCTTTGTCCGCCTTGCGGAAGCCAACTGCATAGAATTCATTGTGCAAGCCATCTTCCAGGGCAACGAAATCCTTGTTATTCAGAACATTCCAGTACTTGGCGGACACTTCGTCTCCGAATACGGCGTCGACAGAATCTTGCACCAAGGATTCCAAGGCAAGGCTCAACGTTTCAAACAGCACGATTTCCTTGATATCCTTTTTCATTTCGGATTGTTCAAGCATTGACCAAGCTGTAGAAGCCTTCTGAACAGCAACCCTCTTACCCTTCAAGGAATCCAGGCTATTATAAGACTTGTTCTTTACCATGAAAACCAATCTGTTGGTGAGATAAGGGTCGCTCAAATTCATGGTAGAAGCACGTTTCTCATCGACACTCATGCCATTCCAAATGCAATCAATGGCACCATCATACAAAGCTTTTTCTTTGTCAGCCCAAGGAATCAAGCGCAATTCAAGTTTTAATCCTAAGCGCGAGCAAACTTCATTTGCAAGGTCCACATCGAACCCAATAAAATTGCTGTCCTTATCCATAAAAACCATGGGCAGGAAATCCCCCATGTGGCCCATTACCAAAACACCGTTTTTCTTCACATTTTCAAAAGACTGATCTTGATTCAGTGTAGAATCTTTCTTCTCGCTACAAGCTGAAAATACAACGGAAAAAGCAATAGCGGCAACAAAGGCCGCAGATGCGAAATACCTATTCATATTAGCTCCTTTGCAATAAAAAATAAGAAATATTTTGCAAAAGAGCCATATGCGATGACTTTAATTTTTAGAGAATCTTGACAAGAATTGCGACAGGCGTTCGTTGCCAGACTGGTTGAATACAAAATCAGGAGTTCCCTGCTCGACGATATAACCGCCATCCATAAAGATGACCTTGTCCGCCACATCGCGGGCAAATGCCATTTCATGCGTCACGATAACCATCGTCATCTTGTCTTCGGCAAGCTTCTTGATAATCTTGAGCACTTCGCCAGTGAGTTCCGGGTCCAGCGCAGAGGTCGGCTCGTCAAAGAAAAGAATCTTCGGGTTCATGGCCAAGGCGCGGGCAATCGACACGCGCTGCTGCTGGCCACCGCTGAGTTCACAAGGGTAAGCCTTTTCCTTGCCTTCAAGGCCCATACGCTTAAGCAGAGACCTTCCCGTTTCACGAGCTTGTTCGCGGGAAACACCCAGCACACGCACCGGAGCCAGGCAAAGATTCTGGAGCACCGTCAAATGCGGGAACAGATTGAAGTTCTGGAACACGAGCCCTGTGGAGAGGCGGATTTCGCGCAGCACCTTTGCCGGCGCATACACCGGAGTTCCCTTGTCACCCGACTGCACCATATCCTTGCCATCGACCTGCACCAAGCCGCCGTTCACCGTTTCAAGCTGGGTAATGCAACGCAACAGCGTACTCTTGCCGGAACCGCTCGGACCGATAATCGAAAGCACCTCGCCCGCATTCAGTTCGAACGAGATATCCTTAAGCACATTCAAGTTGCCAAACAATTTCTTGACATGTTCCACTTTAAGAATCGGCATCACGGACCTCACTTATAGTAGTCGAGCTTGCGTTCCAGATAGGCGAAAAGCACGCTCAGCAAAAGGTTAGCCACATAGTAGAACACACCTGCCACGAACAGCGGATAAATGCTGGCGTATGCCGCCTGCTGTTTCTTGGCCAAAGCAAAAAGTTCCGTCACTGCAATCACCTGCGCAAGCGAAGTATCCTTTACCAAGGTAATCACTTCGTTTGCACTCGCGGGCACCACACGCTTTACCACCTGCGGTAAAATGATGCGGAAGAATGTCTGTGTACGGGTCATGCCGAGCATGTAGGCGGCCTCGTACTGTCCTTTAGGAATCGACTGGATTCCGCCGCGGAAAATTTCGGCAAAGTACGCCGCATAGTTTATCGAGAATGCGACAATCACCGCCGGGAAACGGTCAAACGAAAAGCCGAGTCCCGAATATTCGCTCAGGTAATACGAGCCGAAATAAATGGCCACAATCTGCAACAAGAGCGGTGTTCCGCGCATCACCGAGATGTAAAATGACACCGGGTAACGCACCACGCGCCACTTGCTCATTTTGAGCACGGCAATCAGGAGTCCGAGCGGAATCGAGAACAGGAGCGTCAGCCCGAATATGGCGAGCGTCGTGCAGAAACCGCCCCAGAGAATGGGCAATAGAGAACTTAAGTCAGACACTACTTACCGAACCACTTGGCATAGATTTCGTCGAACTTGCCATCAGCCTTCATTGCAGCCAAAGACGAATTCACCGCATTGCGGAGAGCCTTGTCCTTCTTGCGGAAACCAACGGCATAGACCTCGTCCGAAAGGCCTTCTTCGAGGACAACGTAGTCCTTGGAGTTTTCAACAATCCAGTACTTGGCCACGATTTCGTCGAGGAACACGGCATCGACACCGCCCTTGTCCAAATCCATGAGAGCAGTCTGGTTGTCGTCAAACGGAACAATTTCCTTGGCAGACTTGCCCGCTTCGGAAGCATCGAGCAACTTCTGGGCGGTAGAACCGTTCTGCACGGCAATCTTCTTGCCCTTGAGAGCTTCGAGTTTTGTAAGAGCCTTGTCCTTCACGGTGAAAATCATGCGGTTCGTGAGGTATGCGTCACTCAAGTTCATTGCGGCGGCGCGAGCGCTGTCCACGCTCATGCCGTTCCAAATGCAGTCGATCTTGCCGGTATTCAATTCCTGTTCCTTGGCGTCCCAGGAAATCGGCTGCGTCTTGAGCTTTACGCCCAGGCGAGCACAAACTTCTGTAGCAAGGTCAATATCAAAGCCCACGATGTTGTTGTCCTTGTCGCGGAAACCCATCGGCGGGAAGGAGTCATCGAGACCGAGCACGAACTCGCCTGCAGCCTTCACCTTGTTCAGGGATTCATCAGCAGTAGGCTGATCTGCCTTTTGGTCGTTACAGGCAGAGAAAACAGCGGCACAAGCAAACGCCGCAAGCATCGCAAAGATTTTTTTCATAGAAAGCTCCTTTTTTATTTTCGCCCTCAAATATAAAAAAAGGGCCGCATTGCTGCGAGCCCTTTTTTAATGTGAGATTAGAGATGAGTAATGAGAAATGAGATTAATTAGTCATTTCACATCACACTTTACACATTAGGAGACTCCTTCGGAGTCTCTCGCCACTCGGCTCACCAATACGAAAATGCAAGCATTTTCGTGCTGGATTCGCCTCATTGCTAGTCCTTTCCGTACACCTTTTCGGCGTAGGTCACGGTAGCGCCGAGGTATTCGCGGTTCATCTTGGCGATGTAATCCACGGTGATACCCTTCGGGCATGCAGCCTGG
>NZ_ONDD01000055.1 GCF_900316465.1 uncultured Fibrobacter sp.
TCAACCGCTAAAAAGTTTCCACAATTTTCAGGAAAATCCCGAAAAATACTCCAAATTTTGTGGAAAAAGGCGCCTCACACATGTTGTGGGGCGTTTTTTATATACACGAAAAGAATGCCGTATTTTGACGTAAAATTGGCTTTTTTGTGTAAAAATTGTGGATTTGGTGTTGTTTTTTACAACAACGCCATTTATATGGGGACTATTCCAAATTAGACCAAATGGATATAACTTTGGAATAGAGGTTGAACGGGATTTTCTTAAGGAGTATATTATGAAAACCAATCTTTTTGTTAAAACAGGGCTTGTTCTAGCCCTTGGTATGTCCGGAGCGTTTGCTCAGGATTTCTGCAGCAATGCATCTCATTCCGGCCAGAAAGTGACGATTACTTCGAACCAGACTGGTAAAATCGGCGATATCGGTTACGAACTCTGGGACGAAAACGGCCATGGTGGCAGTGCTACGTTCTATAGCGATGGTTCCATGGATTGTTCCATTACGGGAGCCAAGGACTATCTCTGCCGCGCCGGTCTTTCCCTTGGTAGTAACAAGACTTATAAGCAGCTTGATGGCGACATGATTGCCGAATTCAAGCTCGTGAAGTCTCCGGCACAAAATGTGGGTTACTCCTACATTGGTGTGTACGGCTGGATGGAAGGCGTTTCTGGAACGGCCAGCAGATTGGTCGAATACTACGTGATCGATAACACCCTCGCTAACGATATGCCGGGTAGCTGGATCGGTAACGAAAGAAAGGGTACCATTACAGTTGATGGCGGTACTTATACGGTTTACCGCAATACCCGTACGGGTCCGGCTATTAAGAACAGCGGCAACGTGCAGTTCTACCAGTACTTCAGTGTCCGTACTTCTCCGCGTGACTGCGGCTCCATCAATATTTCCGAACACATGAGACAGTGGGAAAAGATGGGCATGGAAATGGGCGTGCTCTATGAAGCCAAGGTGCTTGGTGAAGCGGGCAACGTCAATGGCGAAGTTCGCAATGGCCGTATGGACTTCCCCCATGCTCGCGTTTATGTAGGCGAATATGTTCCGCCTGAACCGCCGAAGCCGATCGAACGCAAGGCGTTTGGTGGTACCCCGGCTTCTATTCCGGGTATTGTCGAAGCTGAAAACTTTGACGAAGGTAACCAGGATTCTACCTATGGCAACTCCAGTGTAAGTTCGAGTGCTGAAGTCGATAAGGATTACCGTGGTTCCGATTACAGCAATATCGGTATTGTGAACAGCGGTACTGGCAAGGCTATCGGTTATACGAGTGCCGACCAGTGGATGGAATATACCGTGAATGTTGCTGAAGATGGTGAATACGATATCGTGGCTTCTGTTTCGAATGGTTCCGGTGCTGGCAAGTTGAACCTCGCTATCGATGGCAAGCAGATTGCTTCGCTCTCCTTCACGGGTACAAGCAACGATTGGGATGCCTATGAAGACGCTACCGGTAAGGCTACGCTCACCAAGGGTCAGCATGTTCTTCGCATCACGATTGCCAACGACAACACCAACGTTGACTACGTGAAGTTCAGCAAGGAAGGTGGTGAACCGCAGTCTATCGCAGCTGACCTCCGTCTGAATGCAGCTGGCAAGACCTATCAGGTATTTGACATGCAGGGTCGCACTCTCGGCAAGGTTGATGTTGCCGCCGGTGCTTCCATCGCTGACGCTCTCTTTGCTAAGTTCCAGCAGACCGGTGTCTACATGGTCAAGCAGGGTAGCAAGCTGACTCAGGTGCGTGTGACTCGCTAATACTTAACATCCAAATGCTCCTATATTGTGGATGAAAAGGCGCCCCGCGAACGCGGGGTGTTTTTCTATATTAGCGCAAAGAGGTAAAAATCATGAAATTCTTTGTGACAGGTGTTGGTGGCCAACTGGGCCATGATGTAATGAATGAACTTGCAAAGCGTGGCCATACGGGCGTCGGTTCCGACATGGCGCCTGCCTATAGCGGTGTCGCCGACGGTTCTGCCGTCACGACCATGCCGTATGTGCAGCTCGACATTACAGATTCTGCCGCGGTCGACAAGGTTCTTTCTGAAATCAAGCCCGATGCCGTGATTCACTGCGCCGCATGGACTGCAGTCGACATGGCCGAAGACGATGCCAATGTGGCGAAGGTCCGCGCGGTAAACGCCGGCGGTACCCAGAATATCGCGAATGCCTGCAAAAAGCTCGGCTGCAAGATGACCTACATCAGCACCGACTACGTGTTCAACGGTCAGGGCACGGAACCCTGGCTGCCCGACTGCAAGGATTACAAACCTCTCAACGTTTACGGCCAGACCAAACTCGAAGGCGAACTCGCCGTCGCCAATACGCTTGATAAGTACTTCATCGTGCGAATCGCCTGGGTGTTCGGCCTGAATGGCAAGAATTTTATCAAGACCATGCTGAACGTGGGCAAGACTCACGATACCGTGCGCGTGGTGAATGACCAGATCGGCACGCCGACCTACACGCTCGACCTTTCTCGCTTGCTCATTGACATGAACGAAACCGAAAAGTACGGCTACTATCACGCCACCAACGAAGGCGGATATATTAGCTGGTACGACTTTACCTGCGAAATCTACAAGCAGGCTGGGCTTACCACGAAAGTGTTGCCGGTGACGACGGCTGAATATGGCCTGAGCAAGGCCGCGCGCCCGTTCAACAGCCGCCTCGACAAGAGCAAGCTCGTTGCAAACGGTTTCAAACCGCTTCCGACGTGGCAAGACGCTCTCGCTCGCTACCTCAAGGAAATCGGAGGCTAGCCATGGAAGAAAAGCAGACTTACCGCGAAGTCATGCCGGGTGAGCTCCCGTGCGAAGTGCCGGAATGCGACGGCGTGATGGTCGTTGACCCCGATAACAGCTACAAGCTGACCTGCGACAAGTGCGGTCATATTAAGGAATGAGTCTAAAAATCGACTATCCAGAGCTTCCCGTCGTTGAACATCGGGAAGAATTTTTTGAGATGCTCGAAAAGCATCAGGTGGTGATTGTCAAGGCAGACACCGGTTCCGGAAAGTCGACGCAGCTCCCGAAATTTTTGTTGGAATGGTTTGACAGGCGGGAGAGCGAACAACCTTTCAAAATCGGCGTCACGGAGCCGAGGCGCTTGGCGGCCATCTCGATTGCGGACCGCCTGCGTGAAGAACTGAAAGACGAAACGCTTGTGAGCACCAAGATTCGTTTCTGGGAACAAGGCCAGAGCGATGCTCCCATCAAGGTCATGACCGATGGTATCTTGCTGCAGGAATTCCGTCGCGACAGACTCTTTCGCCAGTATTCGGCAGTAGTGATCGATGAAGCGCATGAACGCTCGCTGAATATCGACATCTTGCTCGGCATTTTCAAGACGGTTTTGCAGGCCCGCCCCGAATTCAAGCTGATTGTGGCCTCGGCAACGCTGGATGCCAAGCTCTTCGAAGAATTTTATGACAACAGTTGCGTGCTCGAAGCCGAGGGCCGCATGTATCCGGTCGACATCGAGTATTATTTTGATGCCGACGGCGGCGTGCTCGGCCTGCACAACTTCACCAAAACGGCATCCTACGGCGGTTCCTCTTACTGGAGGAACAAACAGACAACGATCGCCAGCTGGTTTGAAGACCGCTGCGGTTTATCCGCTGCTCTCAATACCGACGGCAGCACCAAGGATGACCTCGACTACGCGGCCAACCCCCAGTTCAAGCAGTTCCTGATCATCAACTTCTATGTACAGTCCATCGTCAAGAACTACATCGCCCAGGAATGCAAAGCGAGAATCGAAACGGCCGTAAGCTCCACCCAGAACTTCACCATAGCATTCCAGAACGAGCTCGAAAAAGACAAAAGAACCGAGGAAGACATCAAGGACTTTCTCATGAAGTCCATCCGTACGGCCGACCTTTCCAACCAGGCAAGCATCGCTCTTTACACATATGACGACACGACGAACAAGTGCCTGCTGATGTGGCCTACTTCCGATTACAACGTCAATTATGCAAACAGCGCTTCCAACGTCGTCTATCAGGTCGTATCCGAAGGCGGTCAGCGCAATCTTCGCGAGACACAGACCACAAGCATCAACGGAAACCTCGTTTATTACCGTTCAGTAGGATTCACGTATAATGCCGGAAACAAACAGTTAAAGGAACTCAAAGGCTATTACCTTCTGGTATACGTCAATTCCGGTTCATACTACTCGTTCATGTCGCAGATTACGCTCGCTCTCGTTCAGGCAGCTCTCCTCGCCATGATCATCGCAGGCGTCCTGAGCTTCATCCTCTCCTACCCGCTCATCTCATCCACAAGAAAGCTTTCACGCTTCGCCGGACGTGTAGCAAAGGGAGATTTCGAACCTGTAACGGGCAATATCCGAAGCAAGGAGCTTTCCGAACTCGGTGACAGGATGAACCGCATGGCTCATAAGCTTGAAGAAGCCGATGTAGAGCAGAAGACTTTTTTCCAGAACGCTTCACACGAGCTCCGCACGCCTCTCATGTCGATCCAGGGTTATGCCGAAGGCTTGAAGTTCGGCGTTTTCGAGGACAAGTCTTCCAGGGACAACGCAATCGATGTCATCATAGCTGAAACAGAAAGGCTTTCAGGCCTCGTTGAGAACCTCCTCTCCATTTCAAAGATGGACATGAGCAAGAGCGGAAACTACGAGGTAAAGAAACAGAACCTCAACGTCAAGGTTCTCTGCGAGACGATCATTGACAGGGTCAGAGGCAACTTCATCCACGAGGACAAAGCCATCATCAACAAGATCAACGCCGACAGCCTTTATATCTATGCGAATGAGAACGACATGATCAGATGTCTCGAAAACATATTCTCCAACTGCCTGAGATACTGTGATAAAGCCGTCACTTTCGACTGCAGGCCCGACAGCTTCAGAAGAAAAGTTACTTTCTCCATCGGAGACGACGGCCCTGGCATCTCACCGGAAGTATTGGAACATCTTTTCGAGCGTTTTACGAAGGGCAAAGACGGAAAGCACGGTATCGGCCTTGCGCTTGCGCAGGCCATCGCAAATGAACACGGCGGAACGGTCAACGCATACAACAAACCCGATGGCGGTGCATGCTTTGAAGTTACGATCCCGCTCGTTAAGAAACGCGACCAGCTCACCAAGCTCAACAACCTCAGAGCGGAAAAGAAAGACAAAAAATAAGTCTTCTTGCTTTTATAATTAGCATAAGTAATATCCTTATGTTAAAATCTTGCGGTAAAAAATCACTTTATAAAGGCAATATACATGAAGACTCATGATTTCTACTATGACCTCCCCGAGCGTCTCATAGCACAGACACCTATTTTGGACCGCACGGCATCCCGCATGCTTGTGCTGGATAAGAACACCGGAAAGACGATCGACAAGCACTTTTACGATCTTCCCTCTTTCCTTCACAAAGGCGACGTTCTGGTCATAAACAACACACGCGTTATACCCGCAAGGCTCTTAGGCGTCAGATCAGATACCAAGAGTCCTGTAGAACTGCTCCTCCTCAAGAGGATCGACGATAACCACTGGGAAACTCTCGCAAGACCCGGCAAGAAAGTCCATGAAGGCCGCAGGTTTACTTTCATCGAAAACGAACTAGAAGCAGAATGTGAACAGGTCCTCGAAAACGGCAACCGCATCATAAGATTTGATTTCAACGGAATCTGGGAAGAAGTCCTTGACCGCGCAGGCCAGGTTCCCCTTCCGCCCTACATTCACGAAAAGCTTGACGATCCCGAAAGATATCAGACAGTCTATTCAAAGGATCCGGGTTCCGCTGCAGCGCCCACGGCAGGACTTCATTTCACGAAAGAACTGCTCTCACAGCTTAAGGAAATGGGCGTTGAGATCGCCGAACTCACTCTCCATGTAGGTCTCGGCACATTCAGACCCGT
>NZ_ONDD01000056.1:0-563 GCF_900316465.1 uncultured Fibrobacter sp.
TCCCTGCGGAAGCGGGGACGCTGTTTGTTATGTCTGCGGAGCAGACGAGGACGGCTCTGCTTCTGAAACGGCTTCTTCTATACACAGTGCATCAAAGTGTTTCAGTTTCCATTCTTCAGTATTATATGAGAATCCGGCATCCTTCTTCTCCTGCAGAAACTTTTCGATGTGCGGTGCAAAGCAGCTCTTGAACTGATATCCTTTGATCTTCATGCCAGGCCTCCTTCCATCGGAATCCCGGCATCTTTCATGGAAAGGCCGCATTTCCTGCTTCTCTCGTCATCCAGGAGCAGATATTTCATAACAGTTGACGGATCGCGGTGTCCGAGGGCATCCATTACATCATCAATACCGGCATGATTCCGGAGAAGATTTGTAGCGAATGTCCGGCGTGTTACATGAAAGCCTCCGCCAGCAACACTTTTGCGTTCAGGAAGAAGTCTATAGAGCGCCTTCGTGCAGAACTTCCCTGTAAGCTTCCCATAGGGAGCTTTTGAGCGGATAAAAATGAATTCTCCGCCTGTCTTTGGCCTGCCATTTCGGATGTAAGCGTAAATCGCGTT
>NZ_ONDD01000056.1:571-4931 GCF_900316465.1 uncultured Fibrobacter sp.
TCGCGTTCCCGATCTCGACCGGCAATGGGAGATTAATCTGCGTTTTCGTTTTAATCATAATTATGGATATTTCATGCTTTATCCAGTCAATATCAGAAAATCGAAGATTTAGGACGTCGGAGGCACGAAGCCCCATCCGGACTCCCAGCAGCACGATCGCTATATCGCGTAATTCAATTGGTTCGCGGTGAGTTTTCCGGAAGTCATCAATCCTTTTCATCTGATCGTCTGTCAGCACATCGACGATTTTTTCAACGGGCGCTGTTCCGGAGGCCAGGCATCTGTCCAGATTTGGTGCTTCTGTATAATGGTTTTCATGAAGATAACAGAGAAAACCGCGGACGACCACAAAGGTGCTTGCACGGCCTTTGAAAGTCTTGTGCTCATCCTGCTTGGAAAAAGCCTTTATGACAGTCGGACAAAGGTTTTTGAAACTCTCGTGTCCGTTTTCCAGAAGGAACCTGCAGAAACGGATGCAGGAATAACGATAACTTCTTACCGTTCCCTTTTCCCGTAATTCGCGTCTTTTCTGATTCAGGAAACCGTCGATTGCCTGTCTGCACCAATCCGGGAGGAGGTCAAAAGAAGATGCTTCATACTGGTACTTCGAATCCGGAAGTATATCTCCATAAAGAGTATAGTCTTCATAAGTCTTCAGCACACGTCGCCAGTGAAGCCAGGAGTGCCCAAGGCTCTTTTTGATCTCCGAAAACCATGCCCACATGATATCCGGATGAAAGCCCAATGAATGGATATCAAGAAACAGATACAGCACTGTCAGCGCGTGATCTGCGAGGTAAAGCGTAGTCCCGACATATCCGTGGCAGCTCAGGGCTTCCTTAAAAGGCGAAATGGTGTCCCGGAATTCACTGGCAGGGAAGTCCAGGCTTTCGACGGAAGCTTTTTGTATGATATCTTTGGCGGAATCAGGAAAATCTGCCAACCTTAAAATCTGCGGATACAGATCACTATTCAAGAGAAGGTGGAAGTTTTCAGGACACAGGCCTTCAGCAGCCCAGAATTGCAGCATCTGTGCCGCATGATTTATAGTCAATGCTTTGGTATCCTTCGAGCAGAAGGTCTCCGTTCCTGCCAGCATAAAAATCGTATCATATGTGAAGCCGTCCAAATCTGTGATGCCATTATCTGTAAAGAATAATAATGCTTTGGAACAGTAATGGCGCTTTAGCGCCCAGGAACGGGCTGTGTATTCCGGACGGCAATACTCCAGGTATAAATCCAGCTTTTCCTGCCACGAACCTGGCAGTTTTTCATAATCAGAACGGTTCAGATATAAGTGCCGGTCAGAGATAGTACCCGTTGCGTCCACTTCTTCCAGCTGAATCAGACGGGAGGATTTCCCTTGCGTATTGACAATCTTGTCTTTAAAGCTGATTTCGGCTTTTCCGGAATGGAGTCTCGCGCAAGTGCCTTCGGGAATATCCATGTGCAGGCTATCGAGAGATTCCCAAGCGTTATTTAGGGGCTTGGTTTGCACCAGGTCGCGCTCAACCGATTCCATCAGCAAGAGCTGCAAGTGGCCGCGCTTGAGTGTGGCGCGGAGCTGCATCGGGCCTATCTGAAGGGTGTCGCCATCTTCAAGCACAGCCGATTCGACATCGTTCCCGTTGACTTGTGTCACGCTGTTCTGCGTGAGGTTTTTCAAGTTCCAATGCTTGTCTTCGAATTCCAGCACCGCATGGTAGCGCGAAACCATCGGGTTGTCAAGCACCAGAGAATTATCTGGCTTGCGACCGATGGTGAACGGCTCGCCAATCTGCGGAGTGATGATTCTAAACGACTGCATTATTTCAGTTCGCTAAGGCCTCTAATAAATCTGTCGCATGCCTTCTGCAAGGTTTCGTCGCTGGCGGCATAAGAGAATCTCACGCAGCTATCGTCACCGAAGGCGGCTCCCGGAACAATGGCGAGCCCCTGTGACTGCAACAGGTATTCGCAGAGTTCAATGGAACCGCCAATCACTTTACCTTCAGGTGTCTTCTTGCCGTAGAAGCTCTTGACAGGCGCGAACAGGTAGAAGGCTCCTTCGGGAGCATGGCACGGTTCCGGCAGAATTTCGGCGGTGCGCTTGAGCATGTAGTCGCGGCGCTTGCGGAAAGCTGCCTGCATGGCGTGAACATTGCTCTTGTCCATCTGCAAGGCACCGAGGGCCGCATACTGAGCCACATTGCTCGGGTGGTGCGTTGCCTGTCCTTGAATCTTGCCGATTATCTTTGCGATTTCAGCCGGAGCGGCATCGTAACCGATACGCCAACCGGTCATGCAGTGCGACTTGGAGAAACCGTTAATCACGATGGTGCGTTCGGCCATGCCGGGCAGTGCTGCTGCAGAGCAGAATTCCGTGTCGTAGGTGAAGTATTCGTACACTTCGTCCGAAATACAGTAAATGTCACCTTCGACAATCACCTTGGCAAGAGCTTCGAGTTCGGCCTTGCTGTAAACGGCTCCTGTCGGGTTGCAAGGGTTGTTCAAGAGGATTGCCTTGGTTTTTGCGGTAATGGCTGCCTTCAGGGCTTCGGGCTTAATCTTGAACCCGTCTTCAATCTTGGTGTTTACGATCACCGGCTTTCCGCCGAGCCATTTCACCAGTTCCGGGTAAGTCACCCAGTACGGTGCCGGAATAATCACTTCGTCGCCTTCGTTGACCAAGGCTGCAAGCGAGTTGAACACGGCGTGCTTGGCACCGCTTGTCATGATAATCTGTTCGGGCTTGTAGTTCAGACCGTTTTCGACTTTCAGTTTTTCGGCCACGGCCTTGCGCACTTCGAGAATGCCTACGGGAGCGGTGTAGCGGGTCTTGCCTTCGCGAATGGCCTTGCAGGCTGCATCTTGAATTGGGGTCGGAGTCGGAAAATCGGGTTCGCCGGCACCCAGGCTTACAACGTCTTTGCCATCGGCAATCATCTGTTTTGCCAAGGTGTCGATAGCGACGGTTAAAGAGGCGGCGATATTAAGAGTTCTTGTGGATAAGTCTTTCATGTCTGAGTTTAGCCTTTTTCAAAATGCGGTAGGCGTCCAAGGTGCTTGCCACCAAGGGGTAAATGGTAAAATGCGAAATAAAGATGCAAACAAGTCCGAGCGCTGCAATCAGGCCCATGCCATTGATTCCCGGGTGTGACGAGAACAGCATGGCGATTGCTCCGATGAACGAAGCTCCCTGTGCAATCATGACCGAAATCAGTTTTGTCTGCAGAACGCTCCAGGCGTTTCCGCCTTGTTTTTCGTAGTACGAAGACCAAAGCTGCAAGGATCCGTCGACACTTGCGCCAATCAAGAGTACAAAGGCGATAGAGCTGTATGCCGAAATCTGGATGTTGAATACATGAACCAAAATGGTAACCCAGCTCATGGCAAACAGCGACGGCAACAAGGTGAAGAAGGCTCGGCTCAATTTGTTGTAGAACATCAAGAGGATAATCCAGAGCAGAACGGTTCCCAAGAGAATGGACTTGTTGATGTTCCCTAGAATGGTGTCCAGGAGTGAAGCTCTCAGAATCGGGGTTCCGCAAATCTTGTAGGTCTTGTCGTGGATTCCGTCAAGTTGTTGCAGCTGCTTGGCGATATGACGACAGGTGAGACCGTTGTTCGGGTCGGAACTGGGAATAATGAAGGCGAAAACACCCGGATTGTCTCTTTTGTCCGCGAATTTGCGGCGGATGTTTTCAGACAGTACGAATTCCTTGACGTCGTTCTCGTAGTTGTCGAACATTTCGACAATCGATGCACTATCCTTGGGACTCAGCCTCGAAAGAACGTCCTCAGTAATCAATTTTTTCAGCGTTTCGATTTTGTGCTTTTTCTCGATGCTGACTTTGGGTAAGAACTGGTATTGCGTATAGATTTTGCCCAAATCTTTGAGTCGGCCTTTCTGCTGCAGGTGTTCAAAGTTTTCTACCAGGTCGTCGTTATAAGACGAATCGGGCAACATCACGATAATCGGGTCGTAGGTCGAAAAACCGGTTTCTGCCATCAGGGCTCTCGCTTCGCGTTCTTCCAGTTGCATTTCAGTCTTCTTGAAATCATAGAGGAAGGTCAGGTTCGTTCCGCTGTAAAGCCAAGCGGTTGCACTCGCAATACTGATAACGACAATGATAATCCAGTTGGTCTTGAACGAAAACAGGCGCTTGCGGTGATTGGGTGTAATGCTGCTGAAACTGATGTCGAAGGGTTTCTTTCGTTGTAGAAGCAGCAAGAGCGATGCCGTAAGCAGCGGACAAACCATCAGGTTGAGCAAGCTACCGATAGCGCCCAAAATTCCAAATTCGCGAAGTCCGGGCAGGGGTACCAGAATGAATGCGCTAAACAGGCTTGCCATCACAAGCGACGATGCGGCAACTAC
>NZ_ONDD01000057.1 GCF_900316465.1 uncultured Fibrobacter sp.
ATATAGTAGGGGCAGATGTTCTCATAATGCCCGTCTTTCATCAGAAAGCCCTTGGGGATCGTGCCCAATTGCACAAAACCGAGCCGTTCATACAGATGCCTGGCATGGATGTTGCTTTCCACGACAGCATTGAACTGAAGCACTCGATACCCCAGATCCCGCCCTTTTTTCAAGCAATCCATAACTAACTTCTCTCCGATGTGCCTGCCTCGCATGTCGGACGAAACAGCATAGCTGGCATTGCAAATGTGACCACACCGGCCAACATTGTTGGGGTGGAGAATGTATAGCCCGACCACTTCGCCGGAGTCCGCATCGATAGCGATGCCTGTGAATGACTGCGACTTGAAAAACTCGTCTCCCGTCTGCGGGTCAAGCAAATCCATTTGCGGAAACGCGATGCCATCCTCGACGATGTCGTTCCAGATTTCAACCGCATCGTTGATATACTTTGTATTATATTGTTCAATTTCAAGCATGAGAACAATCCTCTAATCTCGGCCTATTCCCCCAGCACGTGCCGGAGCGTATCGAGGAAAAGTTCGCCCGCCCGCGTGAACTGCTGGCCCCGCCGCCAAATGATGTACATGTTGGTGGTGAGCTCGGGCATGAGCGGCCTGAAGCACAGGCGCGAAGTGCGACTCGTATCCACCAGGCCGTCGAAAGTGAGCAGGTAGCCCGTGCCTTCCTTCGCAAGCACCGAACCGTTGTACGAAAGATCCAGCCCCACGATTACGTTCAGCCTCGAAATATCGTCGCCGAACCACTTCGGCAAATCCGCCACCATCGCCTGGCGCGACGCCATCAGCGGCTTGTCGAGCAAATCCTTCGGCTCGATGAAATCCCGCTTGGCCAGAGGGTCGTCGCGTCGCATTACCACGCCCCAGCGGTCCACCGAACGCACCGCAAGGCAGTTGTACTTTTCCAAATCAACGTTGTCTACAACCACCGCGAAATCAAAAATGCCCTTGTCCAGCTTTTCCAAGGCGCGCTCGCTGTCGCCCGAATATAAGTTGTACTTAATCTTCGGATAGTCGTCCCGGAGAATCCCGATGCACTTCGAAAGAAAATTCACGTTCCGCGATTCCGCGCAGGCAATGGCGATTTCACCCACCACCTCGTCTTCCTTCAGCGACTTGAAATCCTGCACCGTCCTGTCCGCCATCGAAAGGATATCCTCCGCACGCTCCCGCAAGAGTTCCCCCGCAGGCGTCAGCCGAATCGCGTAGTTCGTGCGCTCGAAAAGCTTCTCGCCCAGCTCCTCCTCCAACTCCTTGAGCTGGCGACTCACCGTCGGCTGCGTCACGCAAAGATTATCCGCCGCGCGCGAGACATTCCCCAACCGCGCCGCCTCCAGAAAATACCGTAAAACTCGAAGTTCCATACCCGAAAACTAATAAAATTCAAGCCCCGCAGGTATGAATTTGCAAAAATAATGCTCGGAAGGAATAACTAAGGCTTGTGAAAGCATGCTTTCTATGCCTTATAAGCATATCTAGTTATGAAAACAAAGTATTTGCAATATCTGAAAAAAGAGGTATATTTGAACATGTAAAGACTTCAACCGAGAGGAACCTATGAAAAAAGTATTGGTCTTGTCCAGCAGCTTGCGCAAGGGAAGCAACTCCGAAACCCTGGCGCAGGAGTTCGCGAAGGGTGCCGCCGAGGCGGGCAACAAGGTGGAATTCGAGTCGCTGCGTGGGAAGAAGATCGGTTTCTGCATGGGCTGCCTCGCTTGCCAGAAGAAGGGCAAGTGCGTCATCAAGGACGACGCTCCCGCCATTACCAAGAAGATGGAATCGGCCGATGTCATCGTGTTCGCGACGCCGATTTACTATTACGAAATGAGCGGCCAGCTCAAGACGATGCTCGACCGTGCGAATTCCCTCTATTCCAGCGATTACAAGTTCCGCGAGATTTACCTGCTCACGTCTGCCGCCGACACCGACGCGAAGGCCATGAACATCGCGAAGTGCGGCATTGGCGGGTGGATTGCCTGTTTCGACGGCGTGAAGCTCAAGGGCGCCCTCTGCGCCACGGGTGCCGAAAGCGCCGGCGATGTCAAGAAGAATTCCGCGCTCCTGAAAAAAGCGTTCGCCATGGGAAAGAAAGTTTAACAACAAGGAGATAAATCATGAAATCCAAATTCTTTAAAGCGGCGCTTGCCGTGGTTTCCGCATGCACCCTGATGGCATGCTGCCCCGAAAAAGAAAACAATGCTGCCGCGCAAGGTGCCGCCACGCCGGCCGCGCAGTCCGCAACAGAAACAGCCTCCGCAGCACAACAGACAAAGGACGAAAATATGAACAAGCTTACGCTCACCGCCGAATGGGACAAGGTTTTCCCCAAGAGCGACAAGGTCGAACATTCCAAGGTCACTTTCAAGAACCATTTTGGCATTGAACTCGCCGCCGACATGTTCGTGCCCAAGGACACGAGCCTCAAGGTGAACGGCAAGTTCCCCGCGATCGCGGTCTCGGGCCCGTTCGGTGCCGTCAAGGAACAGTCCAGCGGCCTTTACGCCCAGCAGATGGCGGAACGCGGATTCCTGACCATCGCATTCGACCCGAGTTTCACCGGCGAATCGGGTGGCGAGCCGCGCTACATGAACAGCCCGGACATCAACACCGAAGACTTCATGGCGTCTGTAGATTTCCTCTCGACCCGCGACAACGTTGACCCGGAACGCATCGGCATCATCGGCATTTGCGGCTGGGGCGGCATGGCGATTAACGCAGCCGGCATCGATACTCGCGTAAAGGCGACGGTTGCCTCGACCATGTACGACATGAGCCGCGTAACCGCGAACGGCTACTTCGATTCCGCAAACAACGCCGACGCCCGCAACGAGGCCCGCAAGGCTTTGATGGCCCAGCGCACCAAGGACTTCAAGAACGGCACGTACGACCTAGCCGGCGGTGTTATTGACCCGCTCCCGGACGACGCACCTTACTTTGTCAAGGATTACTACGCCTACTACAAGACCCCGCGCGGCTACCACAAGCGCTCCCTCAACAG
>NZ_ONDD01000058.1 GCF_900316465.1 uncultured Fibrobacter sp.
ATGAGGTCGCCAGTTCGAATCTGGCTATCAGCTCCATGACCTGGAGCACGTTGTTTCAATGGGTTCGGGGGTTTTTTTATGCCCGTTTTCATGTTCCCTTTCAACGCTCCTTTTGAAGAAAAAGGATACAAAAACCCAAACAGAAGCATCCTTTGCGCATTGTTCACACATCGTGACGACCATGAACAGCACTCACATATTGTACCATACGATACAGGATAATACCAAACACAACGAGCAAATTTCCCACGAAAAACGATGTTTCAGAATGATCGGGAAGGACACAACACGATATTCCTGTCGCGTGAGAAGGCAGGATTAAATATGACGTGCAAATCGCATCTGATTCATTTCTTTACGAAATGGCAGGAAGCAATGTTCTCACCGGCTGCCCGTCCTGGCACCATCAGGCAATCAGGAATGTGGACAACACACCTGGATTCCATCGGGGTACTCTTCGAATAGCGGAGCATTTCATCCTGACCGGAGAGGCATAAAGTACACAATTCCAAGCCCGAATATTTGTGTAGAATACTTCGGTTTATATTGCAGAAATGACTTGCTATTACAGGCGTTTAGAGTGATATATACACTACCGAAAGGTAATACACACAAACGGAGGAAACCACGATGCGTTACATCGACCACACCAACTGCAAGACAGCCTTTGAAAAAGGCGAAGACCACGAGATCCAGAGCCTTGGGAAGCTCACCCGCACGGCTATCAAGATTGCCGAAGCAAACGGTCTCGGAGTTCTGAAGAACCGTCAGGGCTACTACAGGATCATCAAGAAGAGCGGCCTCGGAGCCTACGAAGACGTCCTTTCCAGCCTCGCTGAGGTTGACGCCTTCTTCAAGAACCTCGACAGCCACAAGGCTACGAAGTATTAAGGAGGGACCGACAATGATTAGACTGGAAAAGTTCTACGATCTGATCAGCCGCAATGCCACGGTGACGCTGACCAACCGCCAGCTTGATACCACCTTCTTTGAAGGCAGCATGCGAGACATTCCGGACCGTTTCAGCAACTGCATAGTCGAAGACTTCTGCGTGTCCAACACCGGCGATTTCCTTTTTAAGATCAAAGTCAACCCGGTCCCCGCAAACGAGGAAAAACGCCTCTGGCACGAAGGCAGCCTACGGGTCCACGGCAGCATCTTCCATTACTGGTTCAAGCAGTACGACGAAGGCTCCGAGTTCGGAATCGACGGCGGCAGGATTTCCAAGCTGATGCTTAAGCGCAATGGCGAGATCGTTTGCAACTACGACAGAGGCTGGGATGTTCAGCCGGTCGACGAAGACACTCAATTGGCCTACGAAATATTGGTACATACCGAAAACTTCTAAACCCCGGTAAAGTAAATACCCTTGGGACATGAGCCGCTCGGCTCTGTTCCTCGTTATGACGGTCGCTTCAGGCGGCTATTTTTTATGCCTTTTTGGAGGTGATAACACTTGAGGCGAATGAAAAAATACACACCGACGAAGTTCAAAGCGAAGGACTCCGTCTATGACAAGACCAAGGCTGACTACGCTGTCTCGTTCATTGAGTGCCTCTGTCACACCAAAGGTACATGGGCAGGAAAACCCTTCACGCTGATCGACTGGCAGGAGCAGATTATCCGGGACATCTTCGGAATCATCAAGCCCAACGGATACCGGCAGTTCAACACCGCCTACATTGAGATACCCAAGAAGATGGGTAAATCGGAGCTTGCGGCTGCGGTCGCACTTCTGCTCACATGCGGCGACGGTGAGGAACGGGCGGAGGTCTACGGCTGCGCTGCGGACAGACAGCAAGCCTCGATTGTTTTTGAGGTCGCAGCCGATATGGTCCGAATGTGTCCGGCCCTCAACCGTAGGGTCAAAATCCTGACGGCCACAAAGCGGATCGTGTACCTGCCGACAAACAGTTTCTATCAGGTGCTGTCAGCAGAAGCATACTCGAAGCACGGCTTTAACATCCACGGCGTGGTGTTCGATGAGCTGCACACCCAGCCCAACCGGAAGCTCTTTGATGTTATGACCAAGGGCTCCGGTGATGCTCGTATGCAGCCGCTTTACTTCCTTATAACCACAGCCGGTACAGACACCAAATCCATCTGCTATGAAACGCACCAGAAAGCAAAAGACATCATCGAGGGCCGCAAGATTGACCCGACCTTTTACCCGGTCATCTACGGTGCCGATGAGAACGACGACTGGACGGACCCGAAGGTCTGGAAGAAAGCGAATCCCTCGCTCGGCATCACGGTCGGTATCGACAAGGTAAAGGCCGCCTGTGAGTCCGCAAA
>NZ_ONDD01000059.1 GCF_900316465.1 uncultured Fibrobacter sp.
CCGGCTGATAGGTGAGTCCTTCTTTCAGCACATTCTCGGCATAGCTGATAGGTCCTCGTTTGCCCGACATGGCGAACTTCATGCTGATGAAAGCGTCGAATCCCATGCCGCAGGTGCAGAAAAACGGAATGCCGTTGATGATGCCATAATCCAGGTCGTGTATGGCGAAGAGATTAATGATTTCGATGGCTTTCTTCGTGTTCATCGGAAGCATCAAGTGGCGTGCCAGCCCGTTGCCGGAACCACAAGGGATGATGCCTAGCGCAGTATTTGAGTGAACAATAGCCCTTGCCACCTCATTCACCGTTCCGTCACCACCAACGGCAACTACGGCGTCGACGCCTTGTTCTTTGGCTTCGCTCGCTATCTCGGATGCGTGGCCGGCATATTCGGTCATACGAATCTCATAGTCGAAACGCTCTTTGTCAATCGTCTCGTCGATAAGTTTCGGTATGCCCGCCTTGCTGGCCGTGCCCGAAATGGGGTTCATCACAAATACTATCTTCCTCTTCATTTGAGTTGCAAAGTTAATAATTATCTTGCAATCAACTGCCATAAAACACACTTTATTTTGAGAAAATGCAACTTTTCTACAAAAATGTTTCCGAATTGTTTAAATATTTATTAACTTTGCAGCCTGTTTATTAAATTAGAAAATCTTCACCTATTTATAATGGGACAATTACAAGAAAGATTCAAGAGCTACCGTGAGCCTCAGAAATTCATGGCTATGGATGTATATCCATATTTTCGTGAGATCACAAGCAAGCAGGGAACAGAAGTAGAGATGGGCGGCCATAAGGTTCTTATGTTCGGTTCCAATGCTTATACAGGACTTACCGGCGATCAGCGTATCATCAATAAGGCTAAAGAAGCATTAGACCGATATGGCTCTGGTTGCGCCGGAAGCCGTTTCCTCAACGGTACGCTCGACATTCATGTTCAGCTGGAGAAAGAAATCGCTGAGTATATTGGTAAGGCCGACTGCTTGTGCTTTTCTACCGGTTTCAGCGTCAACCAAGGCGTTATTCCAGCCCTGCTGAACAAGGATGATTACGTAATCTGCGACGACCGCGACCATGCAAGTATTGTGGATGGCCGACGTCTTGCTTTTGCAAAGCAGTTGCATTATAAGCACAACGACATGGACGACCTCGAGCGCGTGCTTCAGAAGCTGCCCCATGAGGCCGTTAAACTGATTGTCGTCGATGGTGTGTTCTCCATGGAGGGTGATTTGGCCAAGCTTCCAGAGATTATCGAGCTGAAGCATAAGTACAACTGCTCGGTGATGGTTGACGAAGCTCATGGTATTGGCGTATTCGGTAAGCAAGGCCGTGGTGTTTGTGATCATTTCGGACTGACCGACGAGGTTGACCTGATTATGGGTACTTTCTCAAAGTCGCTTGCCAGCATCGGCGGATTCATCGCCAGTGATTTCGACACCATCAACTACTTGCGCCATTCATGCCGCACCTATATCTTCAGCGCCAGTGCGACCCCGGCCGCGACGGCCAGCGCCCTGGAAGCCCTCCACATCATCCAGAACGAACCCGAGCGGATCGCCCACCTCTGGGAGGTAACCCGCTATGCGCTGGAGAAGTTCCGTTCCGCGGGCTTTGAGATCGGCGAGACGGAAAGCCCGATCATCCCGCTCTATGTCCGTGACCTGGAGAAGACCTTCATGGTGACCAAACGGGCCTTCGATGAGGGTGTTTTCATCAATTCAGTGATCCCCCCGGCCTGCGCTCCGCAGGATACCCTGGTCCGTTTCGCCCTCATGGCCACGCATACCAAGGAACAGGTCGACCGGGCCGTCGAAGCGTTGACCCGTGTCTTCAAAGAGTTGGATATCATTAAATAAGAAGCTGATGATCCGATCCATGACCGGCTACGGGAAAGCCGAAGCCTTGCTTGAAAACGGAAAGCTGACGGTCGAAATCCGGACGTTGAACGGAAAAAGTGCCGATATCAACCTCAAGACCACCCTGCTCCCGAAAGACAAGGAGATCGGTCTGCGTCAGAAGATCGCCCAGGTCCTCCAGCGCGGTACCATCGATGTCTTCCTTACCTGGGAACCGAATACGGCCGAGAATGCCAAGACCGTCAACGGTGACCTCGTGGAGGCATACTTCCGTCAGATCCGCGACATCTATCTCCGTTGCGCGAAGGATGGCGTACTGATTGGCGGGACATCGGTTTCCGACAGCCTGGTCCTCGCCTCGATCCTCCGTTTCCCGGATGTGCTGGATGTGAAAAAAGCCGATATCATCACG